>NZ_JADNJJ010000112.1:0-13794 GCF_015554865.1 Collinsella sp. D33t1_170424_A12
TCACGTCGGAGGTCGCGGGTTCGAGTCCCGTACTTCCCGCCATTTGCTTGTAAAGCCCCGCTTCGGCGGGGCTTTTTGCTTAAGAAGGCACGTTGCGACGCCATTCTATTCATTATAGAGGCATCAAAGCGCGGCTTTTTACAGTTTATCCTGTATGGGGTGTGCGTCTGAGCATCGGCGATCCCAGCGAGGGGACAGGGTTGTCCTGGGATAAAAACGGTCACCTACCTGCCTATTCTGTTTTTTTATGTTGCCAACTGAATAGGCGCTGGCAATTGTTTGTAACAGCTGTTTATATACGATTCATTGTGATACAATACTCGCTATGTATGCGTAAGGTACCTTGTACGCATATGGAAGACCCTTCGGAATCCCCGGATCATCGGGGCGTGTCCTGTTAGAACGAGGAGCAGAGATGAACATCTCCCGCAAGACCGACTACGCTCTCCGCATGCTGGCCATGCTGGTGCAGAGCGACGGCGGTCTTCTTTCTGTCCGTACTGCCGCCGAGGCGGTTGACGTTCCCTACTCATTTGCTCGCTCCATTCAGCATGGCCTGGTGCAGGCAGGTATCGTCGAGAGCCTGCGAGGCGTCCATGGCGGTATGCGCCTCAAGCTCGACCCGACGGAGGTCACCATCCGTGCGATCGTCGAGGCCATCCAGGGGCCGCTGGTTATGAATGATTGCACCGCGCTGGATGGCGAGTGCGCGCGCATGGGCTTCTGCTGCTATCATCCCATCTGGATGGGTGCCCAGGCGTTGATTCACAGCTATCTCGATTCCGTTACGCTCGACGATGTTCTGAACTGTCGCGTAAGCCCCGCCGTCGACCCCATGTTTGCCGATCGCGACCGGTTTGCCGAGTACGCATCATGCGGCGAGGCATGCAAGAAGGCCAAGTAAGCGCTTGGCGTCTTGGCTCCTCGTCCACACCAGCGAGGAGATCAATATGAATGAACCGACGAACCCCTTTCGCGCACATGTACGAGCGGAGGGGGTTCGCCTGTATCGCGACCTTCCGTGGCGCGATACGCGCGATCCGTATGCCATCTGGATCTCGGAGGTCATGCTGCAGCAGACGCAGGTACCGCGCGTCCTGAGGCGCTGGGAGGAGTGGCTGCAGCGGTTTCCCAGCGTATTCGCCCTGGCGGAGGCCCCGGTGGGCGACGTGCTCGCAGCGTGGCAGGGAATGGGCTACAACCGTCGTGCGCTGGCATTGAAATCTGCTGCCGAAACGCTCGTGGAGTCATATGACGGCGTCTTCCCCTGCGATGCGAAGGAGCTGTGCACTCTGCCGGGGATAGGGCCCGCGACGGCGCAGGGTATCCGCTCGTTCGCCTTCGACCTGCCCGGGGTGTATCTGGAGACGAACGTGCGAACGGTCTTCCTGCATCATTTCTTCCCCGATGTTCCCGCCGTGCCCGATCGCGAGCTCGTGCCGCTGATCGTCCGGGCCTGCCCGGGGCCGGCGGAGGATGGGTGGGCCGAGCCCGTGGATGCCGAAGATACGCCGCGCTCGTGGTATTACGCGCTGCTGGATTACGGCGCACACCTCAAGAAGACGGTTCCCAACCCATCGCGCCGGTCCAAGAGCTATACCAGGCAGTCGAAGTTCGAGGGCTCGCGTCGCCAGAAACGAGCCCATCTGGTTCGCGTGTTGCTGGGCGCTCGCGAGGCGGGTGCGCCGGCGCTGTCCCTGGACGAGCTGGCGGCGTCGCTCAACGAGTCCGAGGCGGCATCTGCGCGCCCGGCGGTCGCCCGCGACGAGGTGCGGTCTATTGTGGACGAGCTTGCACGCGAGGGCTTCTGCCGGGAGGTGTCACCCGACGCCTGGCGCATCGGTTCATGAGCGATGGGGGATGGATGTGCGGGCTGCATGGAGCGTTAGCCGCGCGCGCGAGCGGGTATAGATGGTTCGAGCGCATCGGGCGCTCGCGCATGGTGGTCGCCGCGTTTCGCCCCGGCCGTGTTGCCATGCGGCATCGTTGGTAGAGAGGACCTTTGGTATGGACTTCGAGAACTCGCAAACTAAGAAGAACCTCGAGACCGCTTTCGCCGGTGAGTCGCAGGCGCATACGAAGTACCGCTATTATGCTTCCAAGGCGAAGAAGGACGGTTACGTGCAGATCTCCGACATCTTCATGGAGACCGCGCTGAACGAGTCCGAGCACGCGAAGCTTTGGTTCAAATACCTGCACGGCGGCGAGGTACCGGGCACGCTCGACAACCTGCTGGATGCCGCGTCGGGTGAGAACTACGAGTGGACCACCATGTACGATGAGTTTGCAAAGACCGCCGATGAGGAGGGCTTTAAGGATATCGCCGCTAAATTCCGCGGCGTGGGCGCCGTTGAGAAGGCCCACGAGGAGCGCTATCGCAAGCTGGCCGAGCGCGTGGAAGCGGGCGAGGTCTTCGAGCGCGAGGGCGTGAAGGTGTGGAAGTGCCTGAACTGCGGCCATCTCCATGTTGGTCCCGCTGCCCCCGAGCTGTGCCCCGTGTGCGCCCATCCGAAGGCGTATTTCGAGGAGCAGGTCGTTAACTACTAATGAGCGCATCGCGCAACCAGGGTTGTAATCTTGGTTGCGTGCGGGCGATTCGATGGAAGACGCCACCGTCGTGGGCTTTGTGCGGCAACGACGGCGGCGCCTTTGCGTATAGGGGCGCGCCGGGCTGCAAGCGCGCGGTGCAACTGCAATGGGAGATGAGAGACGAGGGGGAAAGCCGAGATGCGCGACAGCATAGAGCTCGTGGCGACGTGCGATGCGGCCTATCTGCAACCGTTGCGGCGCACGGTGGTCTCGTGCGTTATCAACAATCCAGGTGAGACCTTTAGGCTCCATGTGCTGCACAGCACCATAGATGCTGGAAATCTGGCCGCTATGGACGCGTTTTGCGCAGCGGTGGGCGTGCGCTTCGAGGCGCATGCCATCGAGCGGGCGGCATTCGAGGGGGCGCGCTCGAGCAAGCGCTATCCCCAGGAAATGTACTATCGCATGCTGGCCGCCCATGTGCTGGATGATATCGACGGGCGCCTCCTCTATCTTGATCCCGACATATTGGTGATCAATCCGCTGCGTCCCCTGATCGAGACGGACCTGAAGGGCCGGGCGTTCGCCGCGGCCTCGCATCTCGATGCCATCCATCCCGTGACCGGGCTCAACCGCATCCGCCTCGACACGAAGGGCGCGTACTTCAACACGGGCGTGATCTTGATGGATGCGCCGGCGGCCCGACGCGTGGTCGATCCGGCGGAGCTCATGGCGTTCGCGGGCGAGCACGACGCCGAGATCGTCTTTCCCGACCAGGATATCTTCAACGCGCTCTACGGCGACCAGACCGTGGAGGTTCCCGATAACCTGTGGAACTACGACGCACGCAAATACACGGATTACCTGGTGCGCACCGGTGGCACGAGCACGATGGCATGGGTGATGGAGCATACGGGCATCCTGCACTATTGCGGGCGCGACAAACCGTGGAACCCGGGCTACCGCGGTCGTTTCGACGCGCTGTACAAGAACTACATGTCGATCGCCGCGCGCGTGGATGCGCGCGCGTGCGGCGAAAGGGGAGTCTGTGGACAATAAGAAGATGAGGGACGCCATGTTCCTCGTGGCGTTCGGCGTGCTGTTGTATGTGGGCATGACGCACCTGTCGGTGGTGTTCGACGCGCTGTCGAAGGTGGCGCAGCTATTGCTGCCCGTGCTCATCGGCGCGATCTTCGCCTTCGTGCTCAACGTGCCCATGTCGGGCCTCGAGCGCATGTTCAACCAGCTGGGCGACAGGCTGGGCCGCGAGTTTCCCGTAGGGCCGGTGCGCCTGTTGAGCCTGCTCATCACGCTGGCCGGCATCGTCTTGGCGTTTGTGGGCGCGGTGGCGCTGGTGATCCCCGAGCTCATCGAATCGGGCCGCACCATCATTCCGCTCGCGCAGCAAAAGATTCCGGAGTGGATCGCGTTCGCCGAGGAAAGCGGCGTCGACCTGTCGGGCTTGGTCAAGCAGCTGAGCGACCTTGAGAGCTCCGGCGCCATGGATGCGCCGTCGTTCGTGGGTTCGGCGACGGCTCTGGCTAAGTCGACGATCTTGACGGCTGGCAACATGATGCTGGGCATGGTGATCGCCATCTACTTGCTGCTGGGAAAGCACACGTTCTCGCGCCAGGCGCTCATGATCGCCCAGGCCAACCTGCCCGAGTCGGTGGTGAACAAGATTCGCTTCGTGGGCAATCTCGCGTGCGAGACCTATGCGAAGTTTCTTTCCGGTCAGTTCGTCGAGGCCATCATCTTGAGCTGCCTCATGTATACGACGTTCAAGCTGTTCGGCCTGCCATACGCGGGCATCACCGCCTACCTCACCGGCCTATGCGCGTTCGTGCCCTATGTGGGCGCGCTCCTCTCGGGAGCTGCGGGCGTGGTGCTCACGCTGCTTGCCAATCCCTTGCAGGCGCCGGTGTGCCTGGTGGTATATCTGGCGACGCAGTTCGTGGAGAACCAGTTTATCTATCCGCGCGTCGTAGGCGGTTCGGTGGGTCTGGCGCCCATGTGGGCCCTGCTGGCCGCGCTGGTGGGCGGCAAGCTTTTCGGCGTCATCGGCATCGTGTTCTTCATCCCGCTGGCGTCGGTCATCTATACGCTGGTGCGCGACGACACCAAGATGAAGCTCGCGCGCAAGGCGGCATAAGGCCTGCCTCCCGGTCATCTCTTCTGCACGGAAGCGCCCGTGCCCGGCCCGCATGTGCGGGAAGGGCGCGGGCGCTTCGTGCGTTTGCGGCTATGTTGCCCGATGTGGGCGCGGCGTCTGGTGCTCGTGCCTATGGTCGAACGAGGCGCTGCGGGCGGTATTCGCCTGCGTTTCGCGGCGCCACGTGAGGTGTGACGCGCCGCCCGCAGGCGGGCGTGCGGTCCCAGGGAGGTGGAGCGATGGGAATCGATCAGCGGGTCCGGGATGCGACGCTGGCCGAGCGCCTCGTGGCGCACGGTTTTTCTCGCAGGGAGTTTCTTGCCTATTGCGGTGGCCTTGCCGTGATGCTGGGGTTTTCCAGTACGGCGGCGCCGAAGATCGCCGAGGCGTTGGAGGCACGGGGCAAGACGGGGAGGCTACTGCCCGTTATCTGGATGGAGGGCGGGTCGTGCTCGGGGTGCACCGAGGCGCTCGCGCAGGCGGGCTCGCCCGATATTGGCGAGCTCGTGCTGGAGAG
Source organism: Collinsella sp. D33t1_170424_A12 (assembly GCF_015554865.1). Lineage (NCBI taxonomy): Bacteria > Bacillati > Actinomycetota > Coriobacteriia > Coriobacteriales > Coriobacteriaceae > Collinsella > Collinsella sp. D33t1_170424_A12. Next base: position 5,199 of record NZ_JADNJJ010000112.1, read on the forward strand.
CATCTCGCTCAACTACAGCGAGACCCTGTCGGCGGCGGCCGGACGCTCGCTGGAGCAGGTGCGGCGCGAAACCATCGAGGCGGGCGGCTACCTGCTTATCTACGAGGGCGCGGTGCCAACCGCGTTCGACGGCAACGTGCTGGCCGTCGGCGGCGTGAAGGGCATCGACTCGCTTATGGCCGCGGCCGAGCGCGCCGACGCGGTGGTGGCGCTGGGGTCGTGCGCGTGCGACGGCGGATGGATGGCAGCCCGGCCCAACGACGCGTATACGATGGGCGTGCAGCGCTATCTGCTTGAGCAGGGTATCGAGACGCCCGTCGTCAACATTCCCTGCTGCCCGGCTAATCCGGAATGGCTGATCGCCGTGATCGTGGAGTATGCGCTCACGGGACGCTTGCCGCGGCTCGACACGAAGAGCCGTCCGGCAGCGCTGTTCGGGCAGACCGTGCACGACAACTGCCCTCGGCGCGGGCATTTCGAAAACGGGGAGTTCGTCTACCGGTTCGGCAGCGCGGAGGAAGAAAAGGGATATTGCCTGTATCCGCTGGGCTGCCGCGGACCGCAGACGTTTTCGACCTGTCCGGTCACGAGGTGGAACCGTTCGGTTTCGTGGTGCGTCGAGGCGGGCGCTCCATGCATCGGGTGCGGCGTGATCAACCCCATGGACCCCAAGCGCAACTGGGTGGACGAGAGCGCGCCGTTCCGCAAGCGGCATCGCGATCTGACGTTGGGCGATTTTCAATTCCAGCCGCCGGCGGCCGCCCTGGCCTGCACGGGGCTGATCTGCGCAGCGCTGTCGGTTCACGCGGTGGGCATGAAGCTCGCGGGCCGTGTGGACGGCGGAGCGGATTTCGAGGCCGAGCGGCGCTGGGACGTGAAGCACGGTACCGAGGCGGCGCATGAGGCCGGCGAGCGGGCTGCGAGGTTGTACGACGAGCTGGATGCGCGTGGCTTGGAGCCCAAGAACATCGATCGCATGAAGACGAAGCGCGCCGAGCGTCGGGCTGCCCGCGAGGCCGCCCAGGCGCACGTGGAGGAGTCGAGCAAGAAGGAAGGCGATGAGTGATGGCGCATTCCGTCGTCGATCCGGTATCCAGGATCGAGGGGCACCTTTCTATCGAGATGGAGGTTGAGGGCGGCGCGGTGTCCAAGGCCTGGGTGTGCGGCAACCTGTATCGCGGGCTTGAGAACGCCCTGGTGGGGCACACGCCCTATGATGCGGCGCTCATCTCCGAGCGCATCTGCGGCATCTGCCCGGTGTCGCATGCGCACACCTCGTGCTTCGCCGCCGAGGACGCCTACGGCATCCGGATCCCCGAAGCGGCGCGCCTCGTGCGCAACATCGCCGAGGGCGCCCAGATCCTGCATTCGACCATCCTGTGGTTCTACAATCTCGCCGGCTTGGACTATATCAACCCGCTCGGGGCGCTCGAGGCGAGCGCGGCCGATGCGTGCGACGTGTGCCGGCGCTACGGCACGTCGGGCGCGGATTTCGAAAGCCTGCTCGGTCGGTTGCGCACGTTCGCCGCGGGCGGCCAGCTCTCCATCTTCACGGGCAACTGGTTCGACTGCCTCGACGTCGATGGGGCGCCCGCGTACAAGCTGTCGCCCGCCGAGAACCTGGTTGCCACGGCGCATTACTTCGAGGGTATCGAGAACCAGGCGAAGGCGTCGCAGATATGCGCGATCATCGGCGGCAAGATGCCCCATGTGATGACGGCGATTCCGGGCGGCACCTCATTCGTGCCCACGACCGATCAGCTCGACGATATCGTCTTTCGCGTGCGGGAGCTCAAGTCCTGGATACGCGCTACGATGATCCCCGAACTCTATATGCTCGTTGAGCGCTATCCGCAGATCAAGGGCATGGGGCGCGGCCCTGGGCGCTTCATATCGTTCGGCGTGTTCGATGATGCGAGCAGGGAGCTCAACCGTCGGTACCTGCCTGCGGGCATGGTGGTGCTTGCGTCCGATGGGCGCCTCGCCATCTCAGACGTGGACGCGTCGCTCATCACCGAGGATACCGCTCATGCGTTTTACGAGAAGCATGCCCCGCTTCGCCCCGAAGACGGCGTGACGGCGCCGTTGTGGCCGCGCGATGGCAAGAATCTGGATGACAAATACACCTGGGTGAAGGCGCCGCGCTACGACGGCGCGTCGTACGAGGCCGGCGGCATCGCCCGCATGATGGCCGCCTACGCGCGCAACGTGGAGCCCGTGGTGACGCGCGTCGACGAGGCGCTGGCAAAGACCGGCTTGCCCTTGGGCGATTTCGACTGCGTGGCGGGTCGCATGATCGCCCGCGTGCTCGAGACCGATTACGTCTGCGACGTGATGGAGCAGAACGCCGAAGAGCTCGCGGCTTTGATAGGTGCGGGCAAGGCCGAATACCATGTGGAGCCCGCGCGCACCACGGGTACGGGCCTGGGGCTTTGGGAGGCGCCGCGCGGGGCGTTGCTCCATACCGAGCGGGTGGAGAACGACGTCGTGACGCACTATCAGGAGATCATCCCCTCCACGTGGAACCTGTCTCCCGCCGATTGGCGCGGCTGCCCCGGGCCGCTCGAGGAGATGCTGCTAGGTACGCCGGTGGCCGATATCGACCGCCCGCTCGATGCCGTGCGCGTCGTGCACAGCGTGGACCCGTGCACCGCGTGCGCGTGCCATGTGACGGAGCCCGGGACGGGCAGGACGTTTCGCATGGTCGCATCCCCCTGGGGGGTGAGGTAGATGGCGCATATGGCGCATTACCGCGAGGCGCATCCGTTCGCGTGCGTGGTGACGCACTGGGTGAACCTCGTCGCGATGGCCTTCCTCATCCCGACTGGCTTCTACGTGCATTATCCGCTGTTCGGCGGCGTGATGTCGCTGGCGCGCGGGCTGCATCTGTTCTTCGGCATCGTGTTGCTGGCCAACTGCCTGGTGCGCATCGTGCTCGCGTTCGTCATCAAGAGCGCTCCGGCGCCCGGTACGCGCGAGGTGGTGCCCGATTACAAGACCTGGCTGCCGCAGCGCGACAACAGGCACCAGCTGTGGGCGTGGGTCAGCTATTACCTGTTCCTGCGCCGCGAGCACCCCATCGCGGCCAAGCTGGGCGTTCCGCAGAAGATCGTGTACCTGCTCATTCCGGTCATGATCTTCTTTACCGGCTATACGGGGCTGTGCCTGTGGAGCCCCACCGCCTCGTGGCCGATCTGCGTGGCGGGCCTGGATTTCTTCGGCGGCGCCATGAACGTGCGCATCCTGCATTACCTCATGATGTGGGCGTTTTTGGCGTTCATGTGCATCCACGTGTACCTGTCGCTGATCGAGGGCGCGACGCCGGCGGCGCTGATCTTCTTCTGGAGGGAGGCCCCCGGCTTGGTGTACGACCCTGCGACCATGAACAACGTGGGGTTCGATGGCATGGGGCGCAAGCCGGATTATGGCGAGACCTTCAAGGGGGAGAGGGCCGTCGATGAGCGGCGCGGCTGAGCCGCCGCGCGTGGGCGTGGTCTGCGTTGGCAACGAATACCGGCAAGACGATGGATTCGGTCCCGCCGTCGCCCGCTATCTGCGGGAGTGCTACCGGTTTCGGCCGGGCGTGATGGTGATGGACCGCGCGGTGGCGGGTTTCGATATCGTGCCGGAGCTGCTGGACCTCGATGCCGTGGTGCTGGTCGACGCCCTGGACGGCACGGGTGCCCCGCCGGGCACGGTGTTTGCCTTCGAGCCGCAGGACATGGCGATGGGCGGCTTGGTGGCATCGCTGCACGAGGTGCGCTTCGCGGACGTGCTGGCCGCGGCGCGCTTCATGGGGGCGGCGTGCGCGGGGCGCTGCTTCGGCGTGCAGGTGGCCGACAGGGGGTCGGGCGCGCTGGAGCGCGGGCTGAGTCCCGTGGTGGCGGCCGCGGTGCCTCCCGCGGCGCGCGCGGTGGCGCGGTACCTGGATGCGGAGTGGGATGCGCGGCCGGTGCGCCGTGGCGAGATGTTGGGGCACGGGGCCGATCCTGTAGGGGAAGCGGGCCGTTTCTGTTAGTGAAAATGAACAACAACGCCTCTTGACCAGGCATGTTGTTGGGTGCATGCTGAATATCCCTCTCTTCGATTGAGCCTCCGGCAAAGGAGGCCGTATGAGCTTGTTTATAGAATCCGCGCAGCGCGCCGCCCGTAGGCGCGACGTGGTGGCGGGGTGGAATCGCGATGCGGGCGCGCGCCATGCGGACGATGGGCTCGATCTGGACGAGGCGCCGGGTTACGAGGCTGCATCCGGCCCCGCCCGCGCTCCCCGCGGCGGCGGGGCTGCTGCCGCCGCGTTGACGGATACGGCGCCGGCGGCTTCGGAGGCGTATTCCACGGCGCAGGAGGCCTATCGCGATGCGCTCGCATACGACAAGCAGCGCTCTCGTTCGCGTAAGCGCTGGGCGGTCGCGCGGATCGCGATGATCGCGGTGCTCACGCCCTTGGCTCTCGTCCTGCTGTTTCTTGCGGCTTATGCCACTACCTGCATCGTGAACGGAGCGACGCCCGAGGAGCTCGTCGGGCTTATGGGGCAGCTGTTCGAGCGCATGGCGGTGTTTGCCGGCCAGGTGCTGGGGCGGGCCGTCTCGTGACGTCCGCCGCCTCGCTTCGGCTCGCGCATGCGGGCATGCCGCGTCGTCGCCCGTCCGTCGTTCGCGGGGGATTTTTATGGCATGCGGGAAACGAGTGCGAGCGGCGGGGGCCGTGGCCACGGCATGCATGTTAGGCTGTGGTCGTGCTGCGCCGCGCATGGGGGCGTAGCGCGAAGCGAGATTGAAAGGAGCGCTCGTCCATGGACGGTTTGGCGTTGATCATTGTGGGAATCGCTGCCGCGGTGGCCGCGGTGTGCGCGGCGTTCGCGCTGGGCGAGGTTCGTCGTGCGAGCCGCGCTGCCTCGCGTCGCATGCAGGAGCTCGAGGTTCGGATGGGCGCGCTCGAGGCGTCGATATCCGATGCGCGCTCGGTCTTGGGGGCGCTATCGCAGTGGGCGGTGGGCGATTCCGCGGCAAGCCAGCAGCGGCACGACGCCATGATGCGCGAGTTCTCCGTGCTGTCGGGTTCGATGGATGCGCTGCGCCGCGATACGGCCGAGCGCCTGGAGAAGAGCCGCGATACGGTGGATGCGCGCTTGGGCGAGGTCCGGACGGTGGTGGAGCGGCAGCTGGGGTCGATTCGCGAGGATAACCAGCAACAGCTCGATCGCATGCGCGAGACGGTCGACGAGAAGCTCACGCGCACGCTGAATGACCGCCTGTCGACCTCGTTCAAGCAGGTGAGCGACCAGCTCGAGGCGGTCTATACCGGCCTGGGCGACATGCGCAACATCGCCGCGGGCGTGGGCGACCTCAAGCGCGTCCTGTCCAACGTCAAGACGCGCGGGATTCTGGGCGAGGTGCAGCTGGGCGCGATCCTGGCCGATATCCTCTCGCCCGATCAGTACGCGCAGAATATCGCCACCAAGCCCGATAGCTCCGAGCGCGTCGAGTTTGCAGTCAAGCTGCCGGTCGACGGCGGAGAGCCCGTCTGGCTGCCCATCGATTCGAAATTCCCGGGTGATACCTACGAGCATCTGCGCGAGGCTATAGAGGCGGGCGACGCCGCGGAGATCGAGCAGGCGCGCCGGGTGTTGGAGCAGCGCATCAAGGCCGAGGCGCGCGACATATCCGAGAAGTACCTCTCGGTACCCGCCACCACGAACTTCGGCATTCTGTTTCTGCCGTTCGAAGGCCTGTACGCCGAGGTCGTGGACAGGCCCGGCCTCATCGAGGCCGTGCAGCGCGACTACCAGGTAAACGTCGCCGGCCCCTCGACGATGGCGGCCATCCTCAACAGTTTGCAGATGAGCTACCAGACGTTCGCCTTCCAGAAGCGCGCCGACGAGATCCAGCGCGTGCTCGCCGCGGTGAAGGCCGAGTTCCCGCGCTATCAGGCCGAGCTGCGCCGCGCGCGCAAGCAGATCGAGACCGCGGGCAAGACCGTGGACGGCATCATCACCACGCGCACCAACGTGATCGAGCGCAAGCTGCGAGCGGTAACGGCGCTCGAGGATGCACGGGAGGCTGCGGATGTGATCGGCTACGACGCGATGCTGCCGGGCGAGGAAGACGACGACTGCTAGCGGCGCCCCGGCGCCGAGGATGAGGGGAAGGGGAACGCGATGCCACGAGAGAAGAACGCGGTTAAGACCGAGCGGGCTATCGAGGTGTGCCGCCGCCTGAACGAGCGCTACGGTCCCGTGGAGTGCTTTCTTGACCATACGAACCCGTTTCGCCTGGTCATCTCGGTACTGCTGTCGGCTCAGACTACGGATGCCCAGGTAAACAAGGTCACGCCCGCGTTGTTCGAGCGCTGGCCCACGCCCGAGGCGATGGCGGGCGCGACTCCTGCCGAGGTGGCGGAGGTCATCAAATCCCTGGGTTTCTATAAGACGAAGGCGAAGCATTGCGTGGAGGCCGCGCAGATGATCGTGGCCGATTACGGCGGCCAGGTGCCGGCAAGCATGAAGGAGCTCGTCAAGTTGCCCGGCGTGGGCAGGAAGACCGCCAACATCGTGCTCAACGTGAGCTTCGGTATCGTCGATGGCATCGCAGTGGACACGCATGTGAACCGCATCGCGCACCGGTTGAAGCTCTCGCCGAAAACGCATGAGAAGGAGCCGCTCAAGACCGAGCAGGACCTGCTCAAGATCTTGCCGCGCGAATACTGGAACGACGTGAACCACCAGTGGATCATGCTGGGGCGCGAGATCTGCGATGCTCGTAAGCCCCGTTGCGGTGAATGCCCCCTTGCGGATATCTGCCCGAGCGCGCGCATGGAGTAGGGTGGCACTGCGCGTGCTGGGGTAGAATAGCTCGCAGAACACACTCGTGCGTCGACCCGTCCATATCGCTTGGGCGGGTTTTCGGCGTATATGCTATGTGAACGGAGGCACGCGTGCTCATTCATCGCATCGCTGCGCAGCTGTATACCGCCGAGGGCCCGAAGGTGATCGAGGAGGCATTGGAGCGGGGCGAGGACGCTACGCTCGCCGTATCCCAATCGGGCCGCACCCTCATGGTCGCGGCGCAGTTCGCGCGTCGCCCGCGCCCCACGGTCTATATCGTTTCCGGCGAGGATTCGGCCGACCGCGCGTATCGCTCGCTCGCGGCTTATCTGGGGCTCGAGTATGTGGCTCGATTCCCCGAGCGCTCCGATTATCCCTGGAAAGACACTGCACCCGACGATGCCGTGGTGGCGGCGCGCTGCGCGGCCCTTGGTCGCGTGGCCCGCGGGCAACCGTGCGTGATGGTGGCCTCGGCGCGTTCGCTGCTGCGCTGCGTGCCGCCGCGTGAGAGCCGCTATTGGTCCTCGACGCGCTTCTCCGTGGGTGCCGAGGTGCCGTTCGACGAGGTGCCCCGCATGCTGGTTAGCATGGGCTATACGAGTTCCGAGGCGGCCGACGCCCCGGGCCTGTTCTGGGTGCACGGTGACGCCGTGGACGTCTACCCCGCCCAGGCAACGGCTCCCGTGCGCATCGAGTTCTTCGGCGACGAGATCGACCGCATACGCCGCATGGTGGCTTCGACGGGCCAGACCATCGGCGATGAGGACGCTGTGGAGATCTATCCTTGTCGCGAGCTGGCGCTGACCGATGACGCGGTGAAGCGCATCAGCGCGGCGCTGTATCTGCCGGCGCAAAACGACACCGTGCTCGCCGCCATGCTCGAGTTGGCGCAGCAGCGCATCGTGACCCCCGAGCTCGATCGCTATCTGCCGTTGCTGTACGAGCGGACCGAGAGCCCGTTGGCGCACCTGTCCGAGGATGCGCTCGTCATCCTGTCGGAGCCGCGGTCGTTGTTCGACGACTGCGTGCGCGCATACGAGGACCTGGAGCGCCGCGCCGGGGAAGCGAAGGTGGCGCGCCTCGACGGGCTGTACGTGCGTCCGCAGGAGCTCGATTTCGGTCGCCAGCAGCGCTTGAACTACGTGAGTCTGATCCGCGCCGGCGGCGCGGTGACGGCGGAGCTCAAGCTCGAGCAACCCGCGCCGGCGGGCTCGGACAACCGGTTCATATCGCGCATCCAGGAGGTGGTGAACAACCGCTATGCGGTGCTGTTCGCCATCCCCGACCGCGGCGCCCGCGAATCGATGGAGCTGAGCTTCACCGATGTGTCCATCCCGTTCGAGGAGTCCCTGCAGGCCGATCCCGATAACGCGGGCGGATTCGGCGCGGACGCCCCGGCCGTGGAGCTTGCGAGCGTGTCGCGCCGGCGCGCCGACGCGCTGAACCGACGCGGCTTGGAGGAGGGGGCCGCCGGTCCGACCGTTCCCACCATCACGCGCGGCCGCGTGACGTTCATCGACGCGCCCCTGCCCGCCGGCACGGTGGTGCCCGAGGCGCATCTGGCGGTTTTCTCGCTGGCCGACCTCAACGCGCGCATGGACGCCAAGCGCGCTCGCGGCCGGGCGCGCCGCCGCGTCGACGTCACCGAGGTGACCTTCCCCTTCAAGCCGGGCGATTACGTCGTCCATGCCACGCACGGCATCGCCCTGTTCGCCGAGATCGTGCGGCAGGAGGTGGCGGGTCGCGAGCGCGATTACTTCCTTTTGGAATATG
>NZ_JADNJJ010000016.1:0-12783 GCF_015554865.1 Collinsella sp. D33t1_170424_A12
GCTACGACCATTGTCGCCCGACCCACGATAGAGCTACAAGGGGAGGGGCCCCAATGTTCAACTCATATCGTCTTTCGAGGCGGGGCGCCGTGTGTTGATATGCCACTCGTTTTATGGGGAAAACGAGACGGTGCAATGTTCATTCACACACTGTGCAATAATGCTCGAACAGTGCAATAGCCTTACAATTCAGAAAGGGGCGCGTGACGTTGGAAGTCCAAGCCGCCCAGAAATGCGACCGCCGTTCGCTTCGCTCGCAGCGCATGCTGCGCGATGCGCTCGCTGCGGAAATCGCCGAGACGGGTGACCTGTCGCGCGTGACGGTCGCGGCGCTCACCGATCGCGCGGGCCTCACGCGCCGCACGTTCTACAGCCACTACAAGGACATCCCCGATTTCATCGAGCGCGTGGAGGAAGCGGTGCTCGATGAGGTGCGCGTGTACGTGGACGCCATCGCGGCAGCCACCCTGGAGGACCTGTACGAGCGCATCGACGTGGCGGAGCCCGCGTCGGGATCGGTGGAGCTGCTCGCCTATCTCAAAGACAACGGCGACCTTATCGGCGCGCTGCTGGGGCCGGGCGGCGACCCCGCCTTCATCGAGAAGGTCCTCGATCTGGCGCGCGCGGTCGTGTCGGGCCGCATGCAGACGGGCATTCTCCCGTCGGCCCTGGGGACGTTCTTCGACTACTACCTCAGCTCCGTGATCGCATCCGAGGTGGGTATCGTGCAGCGCTGGTTTCAAAACGGCCTCAAGGAGAGCCCGCGCACCATGGCGTGCATCATGACCGTGGTGGCGTTCGTGCGCCCGGGCGACCTCTACGGGAAGCCCATCGATATCAACGTTCCCGCCTACGGGCTGCGCCTCATGAATATGAAGGTCGCCGAACCCCCGGCTGCATCCGAAGACGTGGCCGCGAGGCACGAGGAAGGGCATTAACCATGGCAGAAGCTATCAATTCCACGCTGTCCGACGGCGCTATCTGGAACCCGCAAAACGCTGCGGGTCCGCTGCACCTGGGCATCGACGTGGGCTCTACAACCGTGAAGCTCGCGGTGCTCGACGACGAGAACAGGATCGTCTACGCCAAGTACCAGCGCCATCACACCGACGTGCGCGCCTGCGCGCGCGATCTGTTCGCGGGCGCCGCGGCCGTGCTGGGCGATGCCCAGATGACCTGCGCGATCACCGGCTCGGGCGGCCTGCTGCTGGCGCAGTGGCTCGGCCTCGAGTTCGTCCAGGAGGTCATCGCGTCCAAGCGCGCGGTGGAAACCCTCATTCCGCAGACGGACGTCGCCATCGAGTTGGGCGGCGAGGACGCCAAGATCATCTACTTCGACTCGGGTATCGAGCAGCGCATGAACGGTACGTGCGCGGGCGGCACCGGCGCGTTCATCGACCAGATGGCCACCCTGCTGCATACCGATGCGAGCGGCTTGAACGAGCTGGCCGCCAACGCAACCACCATCTATCCCATCGCGAGCCGTTGCGGCGTGTTCGCCAAGACCGACGTGCAGCCGCTGCTCAACGAGGGCGCCCGCCCGGAGGACGTGGCCGCGTCGATTTTCCAAGCCGTGGTCACGCAGACCATCTCGGGCTTGGCGTGCGGCCGTCCCATCCGTGGCTACGTGGCGTTTCTGGGCGGTCCGCTGCAGTACCTCTCCGAGCTGCGCCGTCGCTTCTACCTTACGCTCGAGCTGGACGAAGAGCACCGCATCGTCCCCGAGAACGCGCACCTGTTCGTGGCGTCGGGCGCCGCGATGGCGCACGAGTCCGATGCGCTTGCCACGTTCGACCAGCTCATCACCGCTATCGATGCGCTGGGTGACACGCAGGGCTCCGAGGTCGAGCGCCTTCCGGCGCTGTTTGCGGGCGAGGCGGATCTCGCCGAGTTCAAGGCCCGTCACGACGCCGAGGTGGTTCCGCGCGGCGACCTGTCCACCTATGCGGGCGGGCGCGTGTTCATCGGCCTCGATGCCGGTTCGACCACGATGAAGGCGGCCATGGTGGGCGAGGACGGCCAGCTGCTGCACACCTGGTACGGCAACAACAACGGCGACATCCTGGGCACCGCCAAGCTCATCATGGCCGATTTCTACCAGCATATGCCCGCCGGCGTGCGCATCGGGCACGTGACCACCACGGGCTACGGCGAGGCGCTGCTCATCGAGGCCCTGAAGGCCGACTCGGGCGAGATCGAGACCGTCGCGCACCTGCGCGGCGCCCGCGCCTTCCTGCCGGGCGTCGAGTTCATCCTCGACATCGGCGGTCAGGATATGAAGTGCCTGCGCGTGCGCGACGGCGTGATCGAGCACATCATGCTCAACGAGGCGTGTTCCTCGGGCTGCGGCAGCTTCATCGAGAGCTTCGCGGTCTCGATGAACATGGACGTGCGCGCGTTCGCGGCCGAGGCCGTGGAGGCCAAGGCGCCGGTCGACCTGGGCAGCCGCTGCACCGTGTTCATGAACTCCCGCGTCAAGCAAGCGCAGAAAGAGGGCGCCACGGTGGGCGACATCGCCGCCGGCCTGTCGTACTCCGTCATCAAGAACGCGCTGTTCAAGGTCATCAAGCTGCGCGATCCGCACGAGATCGGCACGCAGGTGATCGTGCAGGGCGGCACCTTCATGTCCGATGCCACGTTGCGCGCGTTCGAGCAGCTCACGGGCGTGCATGCCGTACGTCCCGATATCGCGGGCTGCATGGGCGCCTACGGAGCGGCGTTGCTGGCGCGCGACCGCGCCGGCGCGACCGGCATCTCGACGGTGCTCTCCGCCGACGAGATCGCCGCGCTCACCGTGACGCAGCGCCATGCGCGTTGCGGCCGCTGCTCCAACAACTGCCAGCTCACCATCAACGATTTCGGTGGGGGCAGGCGCTTCATCACCGGCAACCGCTGCGAGAAGGGCGCCGGCCACCGCACGCGCAAGAGCGAGGCGCCCAATCTGTTTGCCAAGAAGAACGACCTGCTGTTCAACCGCGAGTCGCTGCCGGCATCCGATGCGCCGCGCGGCACGGTGGGCATCCCGCGCGCGCTCAACATGTACGAGAACTATCCGTTCTGGCATACGTTCTTCACGCATCTGGGCTTCTCGGTGGTGCTGTCGGACAACTCCAGCAAGAAGACGTACGAGGCGGGCATCGAGTCCATGCCGAGCGAGAGCGTGTGCTATCCGGCCAAGCTCAGCCACGGCCACATCATGAACCTCATCGAGAAGGATCCCGATTTCATCTGGATGCCGTGCGTGCGCTGGGAGCGCAAGGAGGACCCCACGGCGGGCAACTGCTACAACTGCCCCATCGTGATGAGCTATCCTACGGCGCTGGGCTTGAACATCGACGAGATCGGCGAGAAGCACATCGAGTTCATGTACCCGTTCGTGCCGTACCACGACAAGATCGAGCTGAAGCGCCGTCTGTACGAGCTCATCGCGGTCGAGCGCGTGGCCGACGCCGAGGCGGGCCGCGGGCGCGTGCGCGGGTCCAAGATCACCCGCACCGAGATCGACGCCGCCGTCAACGCGGCGTACGAGGAGGACGCGCGCTTCCATAAGCAGATCCAGACCATGGGCGAGGAGGCCGTGAAGTGGATCGAGGACAACGGCGGGCACGGCATCGTGCTGGCCGGCCGTCCCTACCACAACGACCCCGAGATCAACCATGCGCTGCCCGAGCTCATCTCGAGCTTCGGCTTCGCGGTGCTCACCGAGGACTCGGTGGCGCATCTGGTGAAGCCCGAGCGCCCCATCCGCGTGGTCGACCAGTGGATGTTCCACAGCCGTCTGTATGCCGCCGCTCGCTTCGTTACCATGCGCAACGACCTGGACCTGGTGCAGATGAACTCGTTCGGCTGCGGCCTGGACGCGCTCACCACCGACCAGGTACAGGAGATCTTGGAGGCGTCCGGCAAGATCTATACCGTGCTGAAGATCGACGAGGTGTCCAACCTGGGCGCGGCCCGCATCCGCGTGCGCTCGCTCATGGCCGCGCTCAAGGACCAGGAGGCGGAGCGCGCGGCCGAGGCCGAGCGCGCCGGCGCCGCCTACGTGCAGGGCGAGGCCGCTCCCGTGGCGCCGTCCACCGATGCACCGGTGTTCGCCACGCACAAGTACCGCCTCGAGCCGCAGCGCGAGAGCGCCAGCGCGGCGTTCCCCAAGGTGAGCTTCACCGAGGAGATGCGCGAGGCGGGCTACACCATCCTGTGCCCGCAGATGGCGCCCATCCACTTCGACCTCATCAAAGAGGTCTTCCGAGCAGGCGGATACAACCTGGAGCTGTTGCCGTCCACCGACCGCGGAGCCATCGAGGCGGGCCTGCGCTACGTGAACAACGACATCTGCTACCCGTCCATCCTGGTCACGGGCCAGATCATGGAGGCGATCGAGAGCGGCCGTTACGACCTGTCGAAGACGGCGGTGGTCATCACGCAGACCGGCGGCGGCTGCCGTGCGACGAATTACATCGCGCTCATCCGCAAGGCGCTGCGCGATTCCGGGCACCCGGACATTCCCGTGATCTCGCTTTCGGCGGTTAAGCTCGACGAGAACAATCCGGGCTTCAAGCTCACGCCGGGCCTGCTCAAGGCATCCGTGTACAGCGTGCTGTTCGGCGACCTGATGATGCAGATGCTCTATCGCTGCCGTCCGTACGAGGCCGCGCCGGGTGCGGCCAACGCGCTGTTCGAGGAGTTTATGGAGCGGGCTCGCGCCATGGCGCCGTCGTTCAGCCGCCGCACGTTTACAAAGCTGTCGCGCGAGGCCATTCAGGCGTTCGACACCATGCCGCTGGTGGGCGAGGGTTCCAAGCCGCGCGTGGGCGTGGTAGGCGAGATCCTGGTGAAGTTTCATCCCACGGCGAACAACCATGTGGTCGACGTCATCGAGGCCGAGGGCTGCGAGGCCGTGGTCCCGGGCCTGCTCGATTTCTTCCTGTATGCCATGAGCAACGCGAACGTGCAGAAGAACGAGATCGGCAGCTCTGCGGCCGAGCGTGCGGCGATGTCCGGCGCGATCGGCATGATCGACTGGATGCGCGCGCCCGTGGACGAGATGCTGGAGCGCAGCGCGCGCTTCGAGCGACCCGAGCCGATCTCGGTGATGGCCGACAAGGCCACGCAGGTGCTGAGCCTGTGCAACAACATGGGCGAGGGATGGCTGCTCACGGCCGAGATGCTCGACCTGATCGAACACGGCGCGCCCAACATCATCTGCACGCAGCCGTTCGCGTGCCTGCCCAACCACGTGGTGGGCAAGGCCGTGATCAAGGAGCTGCGCCGCCAGCATCCCGAGAGCAACATCGTCGCGGTGGACTACGACCCCGGTGCGTCCGAGGTCAACCAGCTCAACCGTATCAAGCTCATGATCAGCGTGGCCAAGGAGAACCTGCGGGCGGGCAAGGGCTTCGTTATGGAGCCCATCGCCACCATCCGCCGCGATTCGGTGACGAGCCGCATGAAGCCGCATCATCTGACGAGCGATGCCGAGGTGGAGCGCGTGGCCCGTCGCCTGGGCCGCGGCTTGCATTGGAAGCGTGCGAGCAGGGTGGACCAGGGCGAGTAGCTCGATGGTTTTGCATGCCGCATCACCATAGGTGAGCAGGCCTCGGATCGGGGATGCCCCCTCGGTCCGAGGCCTTAACTTTGGGGGTTCGAGATGCCTTCGCGCCGCCGTCTATGGCGTGCCTCCAGTGCAATCTTGGCGACTTTACCCATTCATATCGCGATGTGCTTTGTATACCAGATTTGTAGCAAATCTCTGACCAGCGGATTCTCTCGCCGGGGGCAAATCTGTACTCGGGGGTTTTCAAATCTGATGTGCAAAGTCGGCAAAATTGCACTTCTAGGGGCCCCGCTGCGCGCTTGATCGCTCGATTTTTGTGCGCTCTCGGCCAAAAAAAGAGCCGCCTTCCATGTCTTGGGACAAGGGGATCGAAGCTCCAGCAATGGAGGCGGTTCAAATGTGATGCGGGCAGCCGATCGCGCAGCGGATTGCAGCCGATCGCGCGGCGGATTACAGCCGGCTACATGGCGGATTGCGGCTGAGCACGCGTCGCGTGCGGATTCGAAGTATTCGGCCCCGCGGGCGCGCGGAGGATTGAGCGAGGCTTGCCGCTGCTAGTACGATTTTGCCATCAGGTAGATGGAGATGCGCGGCCTCGTGTACTCGTCGAACTCCGCTTGGGGCTCCGTATCGAAGAGCGCCCAGGCGCGCAGCGTGCCGGTGTCGTCGAGGTCGACATCGAGGGCGGTGTAGTAGTCGCCGGTGAGGAAGGCCTGGCGGAACTCCTCGGGAAGCACGGGCTTCTGCACGAGTCCCGCATCCAGTAGCTCGATTCCCTCTGCCTCGATATCGACGCTCGCGAGCGCTTCATGGAAGCGCGCGCGAAGCACTCCTCGGCGAAGGCGAGGTTTTCTTCGGGCGTGCGGGCGATGTCGACATCGGCGTTGTATGCCACGCTGTCGACGGCGCCTAGCTCGTCTGTTTCGATTGCGACGCTTGCCACGGCGTCGTCGTTCTCGTCGGTGATGTTGCCGCTCACGCGGTATCCGCCGTCCCGGCGATGCTCGAGCGGCTCATCGGCGAGGGTGTAGCTGCATACCGGCTCGAGGGCGGTGCCAAATGCCTGGATGGTGCGCGCCGACGCCTCTTGGGAGGCCGAGGCCAGCGCGGCGGAGTCCATGAAGCGCGGGACGAAGGCGAGCGTCAGAAGCAGGAGCGGCAGGCCCATAACCAGCAGGCGCGTGCGGCCGAGCCCGGGGAGCTCCAGTCCGTGGACGTGCGCGACCGCGGCCGCCGCCTTGCTCATGCGGCGCATGGTGTCGAAGAAGCCGTAGGTTGCCATGGCGGCGCCGGCGACCTCGAGCCCCGTGCTCAGCGCGTCGAGATCGTCGTTGTCCAGGGTATCGACCAGGCGTCCTGCGGCAGCCATGCCGATGCCGCCCGCGAGGGCGGGGTTCGAGTCGATATCGGCGTTGGCGCCCATCGCCTCGCGCTCGAGTTTTTGCCAGCGCTCGCTGCCGAGGCCGCGCCGGGCAGCGATGCCGCAGGCGATGCAGGCGGCGCCCTCGATCACCATGAGTACGGCCATGGCGATTGCCTGCATGTCTCCAAAGCCGCTGGAGCCAAGCCCGATGTTGTCGATCATCACAAGGAGAATGGCGAGGCCGCCTGTGAGGAACAGCGCGACCAGGGCGTACCAAGCGGCCTTGGGAAGCAGGTAGTACTTCTTGATGAGTTTGGCATCGCGCGCATCGAGCATGAGGGTTCCTCCCGGTTCGAAGCCGAAGGTCGGTTCTAGTCGCTGGCAACGAGTATCCCGCATCTTGCGGTCGCGCGCCGCGGTGTATGCCGATGCAATCTGCGAACGGGTCGTTTGGGCGTTACGGGTGCTCGCTCCTGCGGACCGCGCGCAACGCCGCTTCGCTTGGGCTCGCCCAAAGGGGAAGGGCGGGCGCGATGGTTATAATGGGTGAGAAACGGCATGCGAGCGAACAGGGGACGAGATGCTGAAAGAGATGGAGCGCGAGCGGCTCACCGAGGACCTTCTGTCGCGCCTGCTTGAGGCGGACACCTCCGAGGCGTACCTTGCGCAGGCCGAGACGGTCAACTTCGCTCTGAAGGACTATTTGTCGGAGCTGCTCGCCGCGCGCGGGCTTAACAGATCCCAGCTTGCGCGAATGTCCTGCGTGTCGAGCCCGCAGCTCTATAGGTGTTTTGAAGGCAAGGGCAAGCCCGGTCGAGACGGTGCCCTGCGAATCGCCTTTGCGTTGGAGTGCAATCTTGCTCAAACGCAGCGCCTGCTGCGCCTGAGCGGCCTTTCTATCCTGTGGCCCAAAGACGCGCGTGATGCCATCATTATCTGGTGCATCGAGCACGGCTACACGCGCGAGGAGTGCGACGATGAGCTCTACCGTCTGGGTGAGCGGGGGATCCTCAAGGTCACGGGCGACCTGCGATGAGCGCGCGTGGCGCCCGCGTTCGCTTCGTACGGCCTGCCGCCGTGGGTTTCGGCGGGCCTTTCTGCTTCGTATCGGCACGGGACCTGGGCTTGTCTTCCCTTGCAAGGGGAAACATTTCGCCATGCCTTGGCCTACAATCGTCGCGCTTGCCCTGTCGTTGCGCGGCGCGCGCGAAGGGGGTGAGCGCGAATGGCTGAGTATAGGCGGAGGATTCCCGGTTTGAACAACGACCAGATCATGCACGCGATGGGTATCGACGACGCTTACCATGTCGAGCGCGTGCTCGCCCGGGGCCGCAACGGCGCCACGGAGCTGGTAACCATCGAGGGAGCCGGTCCGTTCGTGCGCAAGAAAATGCCCCTGGAGGATGCGAACCGTTCGGTTTGGGCGGCGCTTGCCGGCGGCGACTGCCCCCGTCTGCCGCAGGTGGTGGCAACGTACGAAATGCCCGATTGCTTCGTAGTCGTGTGCGATTACGTGCCGGGCGAAGCGCTCGAAGATCTCGTGGGGCGTGCGGGTGCGCTCGACGCCGGCGTGGCGGTTCCGCTCGCACGCGATGTGTGCGAGGCGCTTGCCGCGCTGCATGCTTGCGGCGTAGCGCATCTGGATATCGCACCTGGCAACGTGGTCGTTGCCGCCGACGGCGCGCACTTGGTCGACTTCGGCAACGCTCGTCCCATCGCGGTGGATACGGGGCTTGCGGACGGCGTCGTGCGCCCCCGGGGAACCTGGGGTTTCGCGGCACCCGAACAGTTCTTTTCGCGCGCTGGCGTGTGCTCCGACGTGTTTTCCGCCGGGCGGCTGCTGGGCTACATGCTCACGGCTATCGAGCCCGACGAAGATTGCATCAGCGAGTTCGAGGCCGCGCTGCGCGACGAGTCGCGCGTGCCCGTGTCTGCGCGTCGGCTGGTTGAGCGGGCGACCAATTTCGAGCCGAGCGCGCGATACCAGGGCGCGCGCGAGTTTGCGGCCGCTTTGGATGGCGCGC
The DNA here is from genome assembly GCF_015554865.1 of Collinsella sp. D33t1_170424_A12. Taxonomy (NCBI): domain Bacteria; kingdom Bacillati; phylum Actinomycetota; class Coriobacteriia; order Coriobacteriales; family Coriobacteriaceae; genus Collinsella; species Collinsella sp. D33t1_170424_A12. Next base: position 8,942 of record NZ_JADNJJ010000016.1, read on the forward strand.
TGCGCGGGGAGGATGCCGACGCCAATGCGGCGGATGCTTCTACGTCGGCTGCCGGGCCTGTCGCGGCGCCCGCGAACGACCCGGATGCGCCGGAGGAACCTGCGCCGCACGCGCTTGCATCCGATGCGCAGCGTGCGCCCGGGCGCCGCATGCGCTCGATTGCCCACAGCATCTCGCTGCTAATGCTGGCGGGCGCGGTTGTCGCGGGCGGCCTCGTCATCGCGTACAAGGCCTTCACCAAGCCGACGCGCCCGCCTTTATCGGCGAGCGATGCGGAAGCAGGTCGGGTTGAAGATATCGGGCCCGCTTCGGGGGGTGGAGCAGCGCGCGAAGACGATGTACGGCGCGCTGCGGAGTCGCTTCGAATCATCGAGAGCGGCTGGCGGGCGAATGAGGCCGGCCTTGTTGATTTCGCGATCGTCATTAAGAATGCGAGCGGGGACCTTGCCGTTGACGACGCCGCGGTTTGCATCACGGGCCGCGACGAGGACGGCTTCGTGCTGTTCTCCACGACGCAGGCCGTGGGAGCCCTGTTTCCTCAGACCACGACTGCGTTTGCGAGCATGTGCGGCAACGGCACGAAGCCTGCGACCGTTGAGTTTTCGCTGGAGAAGCCGATGGACTTCCAGGTACGCAGGAACGCCGGCAAGCCTACGGCGTACAAGGTCCACGGCGCTTCCGTGGCGAGTGGCGCTTCGGGCCGTACCACGGTTTCGGGCGAGGTCGAGATGGTCGAGCAAGGCGATGAGGAGTTCACGACGGGAATCGTGTGGCTGTCTGCGGTGTTTCGCGATGTCGAGGGCGCTATCGTAACGGGCGCAAGCGGGTACGTGACGGCTCCAGATCCGGGTGAGCGCGCGCCGTTCTCGATCGACAGCTTCTACTGCCCCGAATACGCGACGGTCGACGTGGTCGCTCGGGCGCTGTAGGCGGGTCGCGGGCCCGACGCGCCGCCGCACCGCCACCGCATCCGGTGCCCTCGCCGTAGCGGGCCGTCGTCCGCGCGTCTTCCCCTCGCAGGGGAAGCTTCCCGCTCCAAAAGCATAGAGAATCAGGTACACCGTATCAGGGAATGCGGCGGCAACGCGCTGCGCGAAGCCGTCGCATCATGTCGAAGGAGTGTGCTGAGATGAAGAAGAGCGTTGCGGTCACGGCGGCGGTAGCCGCCTTGGCGGGCGTGCTGGGCCTTGCCGGCTGTGGCGGTACGACTGCGGGCGGAAGTGCCGAGCCGGCGCAGGAGCAGCCGGCAAAACCCGATGCCAAGGGTTTCGGCAAGCGTGTGGCCATCAAGCCGTCGCCCGATAAGTACACGTGGTACGTCAAGGATTATCGCGGCATGAACGCGGCGTCTATCGGCTACACGGCTCTCGATTGCTTCCGACGCGATCGGTACGGCGAGGGCATCGTGAAAATCGTCTATGTCGCGCCGGACGGCACGTTTATCGATCCCGAAGATGAGGAGCTGCTTAAGCAGTACGTTGTCGTGGGGCAAAATGTCGAGCCAAACACCGAGATCAAGCTCACCTTCGAGGTGGACGAGGACGGCGTCGAGTACGAGAACCTCACCTCGTATGTGAGCTTGGACGAGATCGTTTTGGCCGTGGACAAGACGGGCAGCAGGAAGTCGCATGATACCGCGATGACGCCGCTCGAGATATCGCCCGATAAGTACACGCACTACATCCGCGATTACGTGGGGCGCAATCTGGCGGAATGCGGCTACTCCACCATGGGCGGCTTCTTCGCCGACAGCTACGGTGACAGCTGGATCAGGTTGACGATCGTGACCGAAGACGGCGCCGCGGTCGATATCGAAGACAAGGCCGCGCTCGCGCAGTACGTCGTCGTCGATCAGGACGTCGCGCCTAACACGGTGATGAGTTACACGTATTCGAAGGACCTGGATGGCGTTGAGTATAGCAACCTGGTGTCCTCGAAGACGCTTGAGGGGCTCACGCTGTATGTGACCAAGCTCGAGGCGTAAGCACATCGGACGCGTGATCGAGACGAACGAGGGCGCGCTGGCGAGACGCATGGTCTTGCTGGCGCGCCCGCGCTTCATAGCCTTGCTGTTCAACCGTTGAACAGGCTTGATGGAATGGTTGAGAGGAGGCTCCATGGGGCAGCGTGTGCCGGCAGAGGGATGGAAGATCTCGCAGGTTGTGAGTCTTCTGAATATGGAACGCCGCGATATCACGCGGTCGTGCTACGCCGATCGTCGGCGCGGCGGCGCGGGGATTTTGCAGCCCGCCGATGGCTCATGGGGCCGACGCAGCTATAGCGTCGAGGATATCGGCTGGCTGTACCTGGTCAAGCTGCAGCACGAGGCCGGATTCAGCTTGCCCGAGATCGCGACCAGGATGGATACCTCGGTTGGGGTCGAGGGCCTGTGCGACCCGCTGAGGGCCGTCGAGGACCGCGCGGCCGAAGAGTTCGACGAGCTTCAGGCAAAGCGCGAACGGGCACGCGTGCTGCGCTACGCGCTCGAAGGGAGCGCCCGGCGCGCGCAGGAGTCGCTCGAGCAGTATCTGAACGACCGTCTGGGCGCCGAGACCGTCGATATGCTGAGGTTTCTCATTGCGCGCCTGATGGCCCCCGATGTCGATGGCGCTCCGCAGTTCCAATTTGGCGTGCAGGATTGCATGCGGTTGCGCCAGGTTCTGGACGAGCCCGGCATGGACCTCGCGATCGACCTGTGGGCGGGTCCGGGGTCATATGAGCGGCTGGTCGAGGCGGCGGTCGGTTGGACGGGCGCGTAGGCGATGCGGCTGGGCGTGGGGTACTCCCACGGGCAGCTTTATGGGGCAATCGCTTGGCGGTAGATGGGGAGGTCGGCTAGCCATCGCGTATCGGGAAAGAGAAAGGGAGAAATATCATGACGGTGAAAGAGAAGATGAAGAAGCTGATGGGCGGCAAGTCATTTTCTATCCGCAAGAGCGTGGTCTTTGCGCTCGTGGCGGGCCTGCTGCTGGGTGCGGGCGGCGTACTGTTTTTCCAGTGGTACAACCCCAAGGATGAGCCGCAGGTCGAGACCATTGATACCTCGATGATCATGAGTCGTGTTATCGATCGTAGCGATATGGTGACGGCTTCGCAGGACTACATGATCGTTGAGAAGGCGGGAGACAAGAACAAGCTCTTCGACTTGATTGAGATTCCGTTCACGCAAAACAGTTTCTGGTACCTCTATGCAGGCAGCATTGAGGCAAGTGTGGACCTGGGCAAGGCAACCTGGGAGCCCGAAAGCTCGGGCGTGCTCAAGGTGACACTGCCGGAGCCCGTGCTGCAGAACATCCCCAACATGGACGTCTCGGGCGTGCTCGAGGAGCACAACAACGTGCTGAACCCCATCCATGTGGAGGATGTCGATGCGTTCCAGCGCGACTGCATCGCCAAGAGCAACCAGCAGGCGGAAGAGGGCGGCCTAAGGGAAGAGGCAAAGAAGAGCACCCAAGCCAACCTCCAGGGAATCCTTGATGTCGCTTGTGGTGAGGATGCTCCCAAGATCGAGATCGCCTGGGTTGCGCCGAAGGATAGTGAGTAGCGTGAATAAGAATATCTTGATCGCCGTAGTGGTCATCGCAGTGCTCGCGATAGCGGCATTTGCGATCTACAACGCGACCGTGCTGTCCTGGGGGTAGGGTGTAGGGGCGGTATTGATTTCCGTTGACCGAAGGGCCCGCCATATGTCTGCAGATGCATCTTTTTTCGGTCTAATCTGTGCATGAGACATGGTGTCAGGTCATTTGTTTAGGAGGACGCGATGGATGTAGAAGAGCATGGTCAAGAGCAGGTTCAAGTGGAAACCCCCGTGGGGGCGGAAGATAGGACCGCGGTCGATA
>NZ_JADNJJ010000113.1:0-2926 GCF_015554865.1 Collinsella sp. D33t1_170424_A12
CCTTCCACGTGGTGGACGCGATGATCACCAACTTCCATGTACCGCGCTCGACGCTCATGATGCTCGTCTCGGCATTCGCGACGCGCGAGCAGATCATGGCTGCCTACGAGGCGGCGGTGGAGGAGCGCTATCGCTTCTTCAGCTTCGGCGACGCGATGCTCATCGAATAATCGGCACCTACGTGCTGACGAAAGGGCGCCGGCATCCCAGCGGGGTGCCGGCGCCCTTTGCGTTGGCGAATGATGGAAATCTTCTTACTCCTAGTGCTTTTTATTAGATATGGCTTCTTTCAGCGGATGGGATGGGTCGAGCAGGATCTCGAGTACGATCCAGAGGACGGCGAAGGCGATGGTGGCCGGCAGCGACTCGCTGAGCGCGAAGACCACGTCGAGCACGAACCAGAACAACATGCCGACGATGATCGAGATGATGAAGTAGTTGCGTTTGACGAACGACGCGAAACTGCTGTCCGCGCGGTCTGCGGAGCCCTTCTTGATATCTCCCAGCATGTAGTCCCCGAGCTCGACATCGTTCGAGAGGTGATGTTTGCGCGTAAGGAAGGCGATGCGCCCTATGGTGGCGGCGAGCGCCGCGAGAAAGAGCAGCATGATGATGAGCGAGAGGTTGCCCTGGTGCGTTGTGTCTTCGAGCAGTTTGTCGACGGGGAAATAGAGGATCGCGATGCCGAGCAGGACGATCCAGAGCAGCTTGAGTTCTCGACGGTCGGCAGAGATGCGCTTGGCGACCCGCGCCTCTTCATCCGAAACGAGCTCCTCGAGTTCGATATCGAATATATTGGCGAGGGAGGCGACGGTTTGGATGTCGGGAAGCGTCTTCGCATTCTCCCAAGATGAGATGGTTTGCCGGGAGACATGGCAGGCGCACGCGAGCTCTTCTTGGGACATGCCGAGTGCCTCGCGATGGACGCGGATCCGCGAGCCGATTGCCTTCGATCCCTTCATGGTGTCCTCCTTTGCTTTTGGGGTGGTAACTATCGCCTTAAGGGTAGGCGAGCACGTCGCTACCGTCTGTCAAAAGGCCTTTACATGGGGGTGCATTTTGATCGGAAAACCGTCTGCGGTTACAAACCTACCGCTTGCGGAGAATGTGGTTTCGAATGAAGATACCAGCACTATATGGGAATAAAGAGGGCGAGCAAAGAAACAGTCGCCCCAAGAAAGCGACCGACGCAGGAGGTGATTCCGGTGGGCAGTGAAGAGATATCAGCTTTTGGGCCCGCTGGCAGCGAGACCGAGGTCGAGTAGCTAGAGACGAGCGTTCTCGTCCATGAGGTAATCCGACGTCGTATCGGAGGCGACCGTTGAGGGATCGTCGCCCGGGCCCACAAAGTTCAATCGCATACCGATACCTTCGGTAGGAGATTTGAGGGGATTCCAAAGTACAGATTAGTGGAGCGGCACCGCGGCGGCGGCGCCGCTTCTTTTTGCGACAGGGCTGCATCGCGTGGCCTGGGGCCGCATATCGAAACACCCTTGCACCGTTAGGGAGGGGAGGGGGTATAACGGTGAGCCGCCTCCCATCTCCTGGACTTATTATCCAGTCCAAGAAATGGGAGGCAGTTCATGACGGGGTCTCCCCCGCTTTTTGGCGGAGTTCGACTACGATTGCGTGCCGTCGCCGAAGAGCAGCTCTCGTTCGGGGCCGACGAGCGCGGCGCGCGCCTGGTCTCGTAGCTCGTTAAGGCCTGAGAGGAATTGCCGCTGCATGACGAGGGCGTAGTAGCGGCCTTTGGCGGTGAGCGTGAGCTCGTCGGCGGTATTGGTTGCGAAGGCCCCGTTTGCGCTCATGAATGCCATCTCGACCGGAAGGCCGCGTTCGACGCTCACGCCGAAATCGCGCTCGAAGCGCTTCTTGTCGAGCCTGAGCGCATAGAGCTCCTGCATGAACCTATAGCGCATGAGGTCGCGCTTGCTCAGCGCGGCCTTGCCCATGAGCGACATGCGGCCGTCATCGATTGCTTCGTTGTATTCGCGCAGGCTGAATGTGTTGACGTAGATGGTGCCGCCGAGATGCGTGACCGCGCCCGATCCGATGGCGGGGTATTCCTCATAGGAGACGCCGAATTCGTCGACCGGTATCTCGCCGCAGGCATGGAACCCGCATCCCGCGCGGTTGAATGTCCAGACGGTGCGCCGTTCGAACGCGGCGCCGTCGCCATCTGCGAGCTCGGCATCGAGGAGCCGGTAGTAGGCATACTCGCGTTCGTAGTCGGGGCTTCCCAGGGTGTCGAGCATCTTCTTGGTGGTCGCGCGGGAGAAGTACAGGGGCGAGAAGGTCGTTTGCTGGCAACCGCACTCCTTGATGAGTTCGATATCGCGCCGAAGGACCGATTCGGTCTGCGAAGGGAAGTTGAAGATCATGTCGACGTTGAGGATGTCGAAGCGCGCCGCCGCCTCGCCGATGCGATCGAAGATCTCCCTGCCGCTGCCGTATTTCTCGTACCGGTCCATCTGCCGTAGCAAGTCGTCGTCGAAGCTCTGCACTCCGACCGACAGGCGCTGGATGCGACCTTCCATCTGATCGAGATATGGCTTGGCGAGGTGGTTGGGATTGGTCTCGCAGCTTATCTCTTGTATGGAAAAGAGGTCGCGCGCGAGGTCGAGGGTCTGGCAGAGCTCATCGATGAGGATGGTGGGCGTGCCCCCGCCGCAATAGACGCTCTCGAAGTCGTAGCCAAGGTCCTCGAGCATGCGCATCTCTCGGCGCAGGCGGTCGAAGTAGGCGCGCGCGATGTCTTCACGGAAGGGATAGCGGTTGAAGCTGCAGTATGGACAGAGCCGTTGGCAGAAAGGGATGTGCATGTAGAGCATGTAGCGCGCGCCGGGCGTAGGCGCGGGCAGCCGCGCTTCGGTTGTCGGTTCGAGTGCGAGCTCGTGTTTTGCCAGCGTCTTTATGACGCCGGTGA
>NZ_JADNJJ010000114.1:0-16807 GCF_015554865.1 Collinsella sp. D33t1_170424_A12
GAATGCCGAGACGAGCATCATGAGCGTCGAGCGCGGTACATGGAAGTTGGTGATCATCGCGTCCACCACGTGGAAGGTGGAGCCGGGCATGAGGTAGAGGTTGGTCGTAGCGTCCTCGCGCACCGCGATATCGCCGTGGCCGCACACCGCAGCGGAATCGGCAGCTCCCTCAAAGCGAAGCGCCGTGACCGCGGGATCGGCCGCAGGGACATCGGGCTCCCACGAGCTTTCGAGCGAGCGCACCGCCGTGGTGCCCACCGCGATCACGCGATGGCCCGCAGCCTTCGCCGCGCGCGCCGCCTCAACGGTCGACGCGGGCACATGGTAGCGCTCGGTATGCATGACGTGCTCGGTGGGGTCGTCCTCCTCGACGAGACGGAAGGTATCGATACCCACCTCGAGCTCCACGGTCTCGAAGCGCACGCCCTTAGCCTCGATGCGCTCGATGAGCTCGGGCGTGAAGTGCAGGCCCGCCGTGGGCGCGGCGGCGCTGTGCTCCTCCTCCATGGCGTACACGGTCTGGTACTTCTCGGGATCGCCCTCGTAGTCGGTGATATAGGGCGGCAGCGGCACATGGCCGGCCGCATGGATGGCGCCGTCGAGCGTACGAGGAGTGCCGTCGACCTCCTCGCCCACCGGCTCGAAGCGCACCAGGCGACCGCCGCGGCTGTCGTCAACGAACTCCTCGATCGTCGCGCGCAACACCACCGGTGCGCCATCGGGCGCCAGCGCGCCGCCCGCGCGATACTCGATCACCGCGCCCGGTTTTAAACGCTTGCCGGGGTTTACCAGGCACTCCCACACGGCGCCCATGGGATCCACGTCCTCGCGGCGGTTGAGCAGCAGCGTCTCGGCCGTGCCGCCCGTGGGCTTCTTGCCGATAAGGCGCGCCGGCATGACGCGCGTTTTGTTGGCGACCAGCACATCGCCCGGCTCGAGGTAGTCGATGATGTCGCGGAAGATACGGTGCTCGACCGAACCGTCCTCGCGATGCAGCACGAGCAGGCGACACGAATCGCGGGGCTCCGCGGGCGCCTGGGCGATTAGCTCGTCGGGCAGGTTGTAATCGAAATCATCGGTACGCATATGCGCTCCTCGCGTTCAAACGTTCACTTCTCACGGCGCCCTATGATAGCGCGTCCGCCCGCGCACTCCCCGTATGCGCGGCGCATCTTCTCCGAACCGCTATGCCGACGTCTCGTCGCGGCGCGCACGGCGCTCGTCGCGCATGCGTGCGCGGTCGAGCACCGACTCGGCGGCGGAGAAGCGGCAGCCGCAATACTGCTGGCGATACATCCCCAGCTCGCGCGACCGACGCGTCGCCTCGGGATACCAGGGACGAAAGTCGCGTATCACCGGCATGAGGCCATGGGCGCGCGCCAGCTTCTCCAGCACCTCGTTACAGGTGTCGAACAGCTGATACGGGGATACGGCGAGCGTCGTGCCGATGTACTCGAAACCGCCCTCGCGCGCCACGCGGCACGCCTCGGCCAGGCGCAGCGCATAGCACGCGCGGCACCGACGCTCGCGATCGCGGGCGCCCACGGTCGCGACGCCGCGCTCCCAGCGCGCGAGGTCCTCCCGCGCCTCGATGAGGTCGATACCCACCTGGCCGCACCAGTGCCTCAGCTCCTCCAGCCGCCGGCGGCGCTCTGCGGCCGGCTGGATATTCGGATTGGTCCAGCAGATCGTGGGCTCGAAGCCCTCTTCGACCAGCAAGCGCACCGGCTCCAGCGAGCACGGCGCGCAGCACGCATGCAACAGCAGTCTCGTCATCAAGCAGCTCCTTCGCCACCATCGGCATCTTCATCGCGGCCATCTTCCCCGACCCCGTAAAACTGGACGCCCCACTCCGTGTCCTCGCAGTACGCGATCGCGGGGTCCGCCGCGATATGGGCCGCGTACGCCCAATCGCCCACGCAGCCCGAAAGGTGCAGTGCGACCACGACAAGCGTCCATAGCGGCCACGAGACCAGCGCCCCCGCGGCCACCAACGCCAACGTGACCACAAGCGTCGGGGCCAAGACGATAGCCAGGTACTGGCGGCGCGTGTACTCGATGCCATCCGCGCAGGCGAACAGCATCCCGCATCTCCAATTGGCACCGAACGTGATACGGGAGCCCTTGGGAGCGAACAGCTTGAACACCGCGGCGTGCACTGCCTCGTGAGCCACAAGCGATACGAGCACCCCCACCGCCAGGGCGAGCAGCCATCCGAGCTTCGATGGCGCGTGGACGGGTGAGGCCAGCTCGAACGCGGGAGCCGGGGATCCGGGGATCAGCGAGCATACCCACCACACAGCGCAAACCGCGGCTGCAGCCAGCATCACCGCGAACGACGTCCGCGTGATGCGAGCCAGGAAGCCCTCATCCTCAAACGTATGTATGCCGTCGATTTTCTTCATGATGCAAGCATACCCATTCACCCCGCCCGATGTGCGATAATGTGACGTCATGCATACGAAAAGTAACGAAAAAGGAGCCGCACATGGCACACACCTATAGCCGTGAAGATCGTCCCGCCTGGCCGCGCCGCGCCGTGGTCACCGCGGGCATGCCCTATGGCAACAAGGGCCTGCACTTCGGCCACGTGGGCGGCGTCTTCGTCCCGGCGGACTTTTACGCCCGGTTCCTCCGCGACCGCCTGGGCCGCGAGAACGTGGTCTTCGTCTCCGGCACCGACTGCTACGGCTCCCCCATCATGGAGGGCTTCCGCAAGCTCCGCGAGGCCGACGGCTACGCCAAGCACATCTCCGACTACGTACGCGAGAACCACGATAGCCAGGAGACCGACCTCGCCAGCTTCGACGTGTCCTGCGACTTGTACGCCGGCAGCGCGCTCGAGCCCGCCGTGCACATCCACGAGCGCATGACCGCCGAGCTCGTCGAGCGCCTGCACGAGCAGGGCAAGCTCGCAAAGATGTCCACCAAGCAGTTCTACGACCCGAGCGCGGGGCAGTTCCTGAACGGCCGCCAGGTCCTTGGTCGCTGCCCCATCCAGGGCTGCAAGTCCGAGAAGGCCTACGCCGACGAATGCGACCTGGGCCATCAGTTCGAGCCCGAAGAGCTCATCGCCCCCAAGAGCGCCCTCACCGGTGAAACGCCCGAGCTCGTCCCGGTCGACAACCTCTACTTCGACCTACCCTCCTACACCGAGTACATACGGGAGCACACCGAGCGACTAGCCGCCGATCCCACCGTGCGCTCCGTGGTATCCAAGACCATGCAGGAATGGCTCGACGCTCCGCGCCTGTTCATCCAGATCAAGTTCCGCGATGAATTCGAGGCCGTCCGCGGCGAGCTGCCCGCGCACGAGGTCATCGAGGCCGAGGGCAACAAGGGCTCCTTCACGGTGGTCTTCCCCACCTGGCGCGAGCGCGACGAGGCCCACGAGGTCCTCAACCGAGCCGGCGTGCGCTTCCGCTCCGGCAAGGCGCTCGTGCCGTTCCGCATCTCGGGCAACGTCGAGTGGGGCGTGCCCCTGCCCGAGGTCGAGGGCTGCCGCGACCTCACGGCCTGGGTCTGGCCCGAGAGCCTGTGGGCGCCCATCAGCTTCACCCGCGCCGTGCTCGCGCGCGATGCCGCCAAGCTCGAGGCCGCGGGCACGCCGGCATCCGAGCTCGCCCCGACCGCCGTCGCCGACGCCGAGCTCGTGGGCGAGGCCCCTGCCATGATCATGGACGAGCCGGCCTACACGCATGCCAGCCTCGACTGGCGCGACTGGTGGGCGAGCGCGGACGCCCGCGCCTACCAGTTCATCGGCCAGGACAACATCTACTTCTACTGCATCGCGCAGTCCGGCATGTGGGAGGCGCTCGACTGGAACATGCAGCAGTCCTGCGTCGCCGCCAACTACCACATCCTCTACATGGGCAAGAAGGCCAGCTCCAGCTCCCAGACCCCGCCGCCCCTGGCGCACGAGATGCTCGACCACTACACGCCCGAGCAGCTGCGCGCCCACTGGCTGTCGCTCGGCTTGGGCGAGAAGCCCGTCAGCTTCTCCCCGAAGGCCTTCGACCTGCGCGAGACCGGCAAGGACAAGGACGGCAACCCCGTGCTCGCCCGCGACGACAAGCGCGTGATCGACCCCGCCCTCAAGGAGGGCGCGCTGCTCACCGGCGTCTTCAACCGCCTGACCCGTTCCTGCTTCTACGGCGTCGCCCCGAAGGACGGCGACGAGGCGGCGTACCGCACCGGATGCATTCCCGCAGGCGCCCCGAGCGCCGCGGTCATCGATGAGACCGAACAGGCCGTCCTCGCCTTCGAACAGGCCATGCACACCTTCGAGCTGCATCATGCCCTGGGCGTGTGCGACGAGTTCCTGCGCTCCGCGAACAAGCGCTGGAGCGACGCCTCCAAGGCTGCGAAGAACGCCTCCGACGACGCCGCCATGGCGCAGGCGCTCGTCGATGCGTTTCACCAGCTACGCGTCGCCACCGTCCTCATGCACGGTATCGTTCCCGCAGGCTGCGAGAAGATCTGCGAGCACTTCGCCATCGAGCCCGCGACCTTCTTCTCGTGGAATCACATCTTCGAGACGAACGACGAGCTCGTCGCCTCGCTCGGCGAGCATCCGGGCGAGCACGCCATCAAAGCGCTGCCCCCTCGCTTCGACTTCTTCGCGAAGCACCCGAGCCAGTTTTAAGGTCTGATCAGCCGGGCCGTGCGGCCCCGATGGTTCATCCTCATGTTTGAAAGGTTCTCTGATGACGATTTGTATTCGACCGACGGTGCCCGCCGACGTTGATGCGGCCGAACAGGTGCTGAACGACGGCAAAGCCTCGCTTGCCGCCATGGATATCCCCCAATGGCAGGAGGAGTATCCCAACCACATCGACATCGAGGCCGATATGGCCGAGGGCGCGTCCTACGTCGCCGTCGATGAGGATGGAACGATCCTGGGCATCATGGCGCTTTCCTTTAACGGAGAGCACACCTACGACAAGATCGACGGCGCCTGGCTCACCCAGTCCAGCTCCGCCACCCCCTCGTACGCCGTCATCCATCGCTGCGCGATCAGCAAGGCTGCGGCACGCCGCGGCATCATGACCGAGATGTTCGAGGAGGGCGAGCGCATCGCTCGCGATCGCGGGGCCGCGAGCATTCGCATCGACACGCATGAGCGCAACATCCCCGTGCAGGGCCTCGTGGGCAAGCTCGGCTACGAACGCTGCGGCGTCATCACGCTCGGCCACACCGGCCAGTACGATCCGCTGCGCATCGCGTTCGAAAAGGTCCTGGTCTAACGATGGCGCGCTCCCGCATCCAGGCATACCTCGACCTTGCGCCGGCGCTGCGCTGTCCGCTCTGCGGAGCGGCCCTGCACGCCGAGGGCGGCTCCCTCGCCTGCAGCCGCGCACACCGCTTCGATATCTCCGCCAAGGGCTTTTTGACGCTGGTGCCCAACGTCGCCCCGCTCAAGGGCTACGATGCGGCATTTTTCGAAAGCCGCGCACGTATCATGGATGCGGGCTTTTACCATCATGTGCTCGATGCCATCTTGCAGGAGCTTCCTCATCTGGCAGCCGGCTCGACCGTGGTCGACGCCGGCTGCGGTGAAGGCTATTACGCCAAATCGATTCGGCAGCGCACCGGCTGCCGCACCATCGGTATCGATTATTCCAAAGACGCCATCCGCATCGCCGCACGCGGAGGCAACGCCGTCCATTGGCTCGTGGCCGACCTCGCACACATGCCGCTTGCCGCGAACGCCGCCGCCTGCATCATCAATGTCTTCACGCCCGCCAACTACCAGGAGTTCCAGCGTGTCCTCGCACCCGGCGGTACCCTCGTGAAAGTGGTGCCCGGCTCGCGTCACATGCAGGAGCTCCGTGCGCTCACCGGCAAGCCCTCGATTGACCATGCATACTCAAACGAGTCCATCGTCTCGCACCTCGAGCGCCACGCCGAAATCCTAGCGCGCACGCGAGCAGCGCAGACCCTGCCGGTCGACGGCGAGCAAGCCCGCGACCTCGTTCGCATGAGCCCCGTCACCTTCGGATGCAACGCAAACGAACTCGAAATCGGGCGGCTCACGCAGATAACGGTAGATGCCGAAGTGCTAGTAGCGCGATTCGACGACAGCAAGGTCTAGCGCTTGCCGTGGCTGTTTCGCCAGATCTCCCGACCCAGTCCCAACGCCAAAAACAGCGCGCTGGCGTACCCGAAGAACCCAATGACGGGGATGCCGAAGATAACCGGCTCGATCTTAGCGAAGTACACGACCGACGAACCGATGAAGAGGCCGGCGATTACGATGGCCATAGACATGCGGTCGACGATGCCTCCGATATGCCTTAGCACCTCCTCGGACCCCATGACCTGCGTGTTCACCTTAAGCTGGCCGCGCGTGAGCATATGCGCCGCCAGCCCGAGATGCTCAGCCGCCTCAAGCGACCCCCTTGCCGCGCGCAGGCTGCTTCCTTGCAATTCGCGCATCATCTCTTCCAGGCGCGCAAAGGAGCTCTTCTCATGGGCGATATGCGACGAGATGATCTCTATCATGTTGATATCGGGCATGTATTCCGAAAGAAGCCCCTCGAGCGTCACCATGCCCCGCGCGAACATCGTCACCACGCTGGGGAGCTCCACATCGTTCTTGCGAGCAAGGTTGACCAGCGATGTGAGAAACTCTCCGATGTCCAGATCCTTCAAATCGAGCCCGGCGAAATCGGCGACGATGTAGTCGAGGTCGCTGAGGAAGGACGCGTGGTCAAGCGAATCGGAATCGCCGCGCGACACCGCGAAGCGCATCAGTGAATCCTTAAGCTTGGAGACATCGCCCTCGGCCACCGAGTAGATGATGTCCTTCACGATGAGGCGATCGTGGTTCGACATCCTGCCCACCATGCCCAGGTCGATAAAATAGATAACGTTGTCCTTCACGATGATGTTGCCCGCATGGGGATCAGCATGAAAGAAGCCGTCGTCGAGCACCTGCGTCGAATAGTCCTCGACGATGCGCGCACCCAGCTGCTTCAAATCGTAGCCGGCGCGCACCAGCCCCTCCGGATCGGCAATGGAGATACCCTCGATGTAGTCCATAACGACCACGTGCTCGGTACACAGGCCCAGATACGGGCGCGGGCACGCTATGCCCTTCGTATCCTTGTGAAACGTATGGAAGTCCTCAAGGTTTCGCGCCTCCATGAGGAAGTTCGTCTCCTCCCGGAAGGACTGCCACAGCTCCTCGACCACGTCGTGCAGATCCACGAACTGGTCCGTTTTCACGAAACGAGATGCCATGCGCACCAAGGAGCGCATGATATCGATATCCTGCGCCATGATTTGCTGCGCACCGGGGCGCTGGACCTTTACCGCCACCTCCTCACCCGTCTTCAGGCGCGCGCGATGCACCTGGGCGAGCGAGGCGCTGCCCAGCGGCTCTTCATCAACCCATTCGAACACGTCCTCCATCGGACGTCGATATTCCGCTTTCAAGCAGTCGCGCACCGTCCCGAACGGAACGGGGTCGACATCGGTGCGCAGCTTTCGCAGCTCGCCGCAGAAGCGCTGGGGCAAGATCTCCGACCTGTTGGCCAAGATCTGCCCCATCTTCACAAACATGGGGCCGAGCTCCTCGAGCAGGCAGCGTAGGCGAACCGGAGTAATATCGTTCCAGACCTCGTATTTTCGTAGCAACTTGATGATCTGGCCGATACGCCAGCGCCGTCCTGCCGACGTGAGCTGGTACTTCTCGCCAGGAGCTACAACGGCAGGCTCATCTGGAAACTCGTCTACCGCGCGCTCACGATGACGAGAAACACCCGATGCGTCCATCGATGGGGCACCAGGGCGCGGGGAATCTCCAAAACCCCTTGTGTCCCAGCGGCTGTTGTCGTTTTCACTCGCTGCCATGAAATATCTACTCGCCCTTCTCCTCGGTCTCGGCCACATCAGCCCCATCGACCGACTCTACGGGCACGTTAACGGTCTCGCTCTCGACAGCGGTGACCAGGTCGCCCACATGCACGAGAAACGCTGCGCGACTTGGGGAATCGAGCATGCGCAGACGCGCGACGATCAGCTCGTCGAGCACGCGTTCGGCAACCGTCTCGCCCTCGGCGCCAAGGCGTTCGGTGGTTTCGGTGAATACGCCGCCGGCGCGCTCGAACACGTCCGACATCGAACGAGCGAAATCACCCGAAGTCGCATCGGTGCGCACTTCAGCACCCTTCGCATTGAAGTCCTCGAGCATCTCCCGGCTCTTTTCTGCGGCCGTTGCCGCCATCCCGAAGCCGACGTTAATCATGCCGTTGACCAGTTCCTCGAACTTGGTTGCCATCATGGCCTCCCATCCTAGGCGGTTCGCGGAGCCGCCGCTCGCTGTTGTAATAAGCTTCTACCCCGTAGCAGATGCCCCAAACGATTCGATGCCGCCGCTGTTAATTGTCAGACATCGCAAAGGCGTTTTTCATCGCGCAGCTCGTCGTGTAGAGCACCTTCGCCAGCAGGTCCTCGGTCTCCAAGCGTACAGCTGACACCAATTCCGCATTCGCCCGCGCAAGGTATGCCGGCGCCTCGTCAGGACCCAGGTCGCGCGCTACGGCGTCGGTCTTGCGCAAGAAGGCATGGCCCATACCGCCGACCTTTTGCTGATAGCGCTCGATATGCGCGGCGTTATCGCGGAAGCGCGCATCCGCCAGCGCGGCCACGATGCGATTCGTCCAGTAGAAGCTATCGGTCGTGACGCGATCGGTCGTATTCGAAAGATACTCCGGCATTTCGTCGACGTTTGCGTAAAGCGGAACCAACGCGTTGAACGGGTTGGAACCAAACGCCATCCACTGGATCGCACGATATGCGCGATCCGCGTACGGACGCAGCTGAAGGACCGCAAGCTGGCCGTTGCGGTTGATGCCGATAGGCCTATACAGCCCGCGCGACGCGTCATCGCCCTTCCTACCATAGGGGTCGTACGGGGTTCCCTGATAGTGAGCCGAGAGAACATATTTAACGTCTTCGATCGTCACCTTGCGCTCGGGTACGCGGGCCCAGGGAATATCGTCTGATTCGGGACCCCACGTCGCCATAGGACCTTCCCACTCGTCATGGGGATTCAGGCACCGCTGCATATACCAGGCACGCGGCGTGTTGTATACATGATCGCTATCCGAATGCGAACCGAACGCATCGCGAGGATTGAAGATATCCTGTGCGCGATCAAGATCGATCTCGATCATATCAACGCCATCGTCGGCGTCATCGTCGCATGCTCCATCGCACTCATCGTCGATGGCATATTCGAGGTCACCGCTCATGTAGTAGTCGGCGTCGCGCATCGTCAGGTCGAGGTGGTTCTCCTCCATCCATACGCGCAGGTCGTCGCTGGCCATATGCTCCAGCTGCTCGCCCTCGGCATCTGCCAAGTCGAACCAGTCGATACCGAGCTGGTTGGGCATCGTCACGTAGGCATCGTCGGGAACGCGCTTGGCGATCCAATGATGTCCGCCGATCGTCTCCATCCACCAGATCTCGTCGAGATCGGAGAATGCGATACCGTTCATCTCGTACGTACCATAACGCTCGAGAAGCGCTCCCAGGCGCTCCACGCCCTCGCGCGCCGAATGGATATAAGGTAAGACGAGGGTAACGAAATCCTCCTCACCCAAGCCTCCGGGAACCTCGGGGGCATAGCTCGCGTCGCCGGCAACCCCTTGCGGAGGAGTGTATACGACCAAGGGGTCCGCCCCCAGCACGCGATCGTTGCTGGTGATGGTTTCAGTCGCGCTCATGCCCACGTTGCACTCGTTGAAACCTGCAGCGGCCCACACGCCATGACCTGGAAGAGCATCGGGGACCGACGTATAGCGCATGGGCTCCTCGGGAAGCTCGACCGTCAGATGGGATTCCGAACTCACGTACGTCCGCGGCTGATCGTTGGGCATAACAACCTGCATGCGCTTGGGCTCGAACTGCCCGCCCGGAGAGTCCTCGTTGCGGGCAACGATTGTCGACCCATCATAACTCGCCAGCTTGCCTACAAGAATAGTCGTACAGGCCATGGTGCCTCCCTAGTAGTTGTGCGCGCGTGCGCATGCCCATTTTGCACAGTGTAGCGCTCAAGAATTAAGCGCGCTATAGCAGCAGGGCGCCCCAAAGGGCGCCCCGCACGCATTCGTATATGCTTAGCCGATCTTGCGAACATTCATAGCCTGGGTCTCACCGGGCTTCTTGCCCGGTCCGACCTCATACTCCACGCGATCGCCCTCGTCGAGCGACTTGAACCCATCCATCTGGATAGCGCTGAAGTGAACGAACACATCCGAATGCGAGCCCTCCGGAGCATCGTCAGGGGTGATGAAGCCAAACCCCTTTTCACGGAAGAATGATTTCTTAAGAGTACCGGTTGCCATGCTATCCCTTTCTTCCCGCCCTTGCGAGCATCGTCAGCGCGCGAAATAACCGTGCTGCGCGCTGGGTGTAATAGTACCCCTCATCGATGGCCCGTCAGCCCACAAATACGATGTCGCAAAAGAGCGCCCCGCGTGCCAGCCGTATCGGCACGAGGGACGCTCACGGTAACAAAACGGAAACACGAGCTAGAGAGCTCGCCCCAGCTGCAGACGGGCGGCCTGAACGATGTTGCTCATCAACATGGCACGGGTCATAGGACCGACACCGCCGGGAACGGGGGTAATAGCCCCTGCAACGCGTGCAGCGGAATCAAAATCCACATCGCCGCAGAGCTTGCCGTTTTCATCGCGATCCATGCCCACATCGATGACGACGGCACCCGGCTTCAACCAGTCGCCTTGAACCATCTTGGGAATACCGCATGCCACCACCAGCACATCTGCCGTACGGCATACATCTGCGATATCACGTGTACGCGAATGGGCGACCGAAATCGTCGCATCGCGTTCCAGCAGCATAAATGCCATAGGCTTTCCTACAATCGAAGAACGGCCGACAATCACAGCGTTCTTGCCCGAAAGCTCGATACCGTATTCGTCAAGCATCGCCATGATACCCGCGGGCGTACACGGACGAAGACCGGGAAGGCCCCGAACAAGACAGCCGAGGCTTTCGGGATGAAACCCATCGACGTCCTTATCGGGCGAAATGGCCGCAATGACCTTCTCGGCATCCAGATGCGCAGGCAAGGGCATCTGGACGAGAATGCCCGTAACAGCCGGGTCGGCATTCAGGCGCTCAACCAGATTCATAAGGTCATCCTGAGAGATGGCGGAAGGAAGCTTGTAATCTTGCGATGCTATACCGCACTCCTCGCAATCCTTAAGCTTAGAACGAACGTAGGTAGCGGAAGCCTGATCATCGCCAACCAACACGACCGCGAGGTGGGGATGAACGCCGCGTTCAACAAGCTCGGACACATCTATTGCCGCCTGCTCGCGCACGCGAGCAGCCAGTCGCTTTCCGTCAATTATCGTCGTCACGTATAAAACTCCTCAAGGATGAAACAAGCGGATTAGAAAAGACCCGAGATCAGGCCGTTATCGTCGACATCGATATGCTCCGCCGCGGGAACCTTGGGCAATCCGGGCATCGTCAAGACATTACCGGTCAGCGCGACGACGAAGTGGGCGCCAGCACTCACCTTCAGCTCGCGAACCGTGATACGGAAATTCTCGGGAGCGCCCAAGGCGGTCGCCCGGTCGCTGAATGAGTACTGGGTCTTCGCAACGCATACCGGCAGGTTGCCAAAGCCGTTCTCGCGAAGCTCGGCAAGCTGGCGCTTCGCTGCGGGCGAGAAGTCAACGCCGTCAGCATGGTAGACCCTGGTCGCAATTGCCTCGAGCGCATCGGCAACATCGGCTCCGTCAGAATAGCAGTAATTGAACTCATGCGGCTCCTCGACCAAGCGAAGCACTTCGTCGGCAAGGTCGAGCGCGCCCTCGCCGCCCTTGGCCCAAACCTCGGAAAGACGCACGTTGACGCCAAGTTTCTCGCACTCGGAAGCAATCAGGTCGAGCTCGGCCTGGGTATCGCTCGGGAAACGATTGATGGCGACGACGCACGGCAGACCGAAGACATCCTGAATATTCGCAACATGCCTCAACAGGTTGGGCATACCCGCCTTCAGGGCCTCGAGGTTCTCGTTATTCAGCTCAGCCTTCGCAACGCCGCCGTTGTACTTCAACGCGCGCGCGGTGGCGACGACCACGACCGCATCGGGGCGCAGGCCCGTCATGCGACACTTGATATCAAGGAACTTCTCCGCACCGAGGTCGGCGCCAAAACCAGCCTCCGTGATGGTGATATCACCGAAGCGCATCGCCATGCGCGTAGCCATGATGGAGTTGCAGCCGTGGGCGATGTTCGCAAACGGGCCGCCGTGCACGAACGCAGGAGTATGCTCGAGCGTCTGAACCAGATTCGGCTTCAACGCGTCCTTAAGCAGGGCTGCCATGGCGCCCTGCGCATTCAACTGGCTCGCACGGACCGGCTCGCCACTGTACGAATAACCAACGACAATCTCGCCCAAGCGGTTCTTCAAGTCGGTGATGGAGGTAGACAGGCAGAGGATCGCCATCACCTCGGATGCGACCGTAATATCAAAACCATCTTCACGTGGAACACCCTGCGCCTTGCCCCCGATGCCGTCGATGATATGGCGGAGCTGTCGGTCATTCATATCGACCGCGCGCTTCCAGGTAATGCGCTTCACATCGATGCCAAGAGCGTTGCCCTGCTGAATATGATTGTCGATCATAGCGGCGAGCAGATTGTTAGCCGCTCCGATAGCATGAAAGTCGCCCGTGAAATGAAGATTGATATCCTCCATCGGGACCACCTGGGCATAGCCGCCGCCGGCGGCACCGCCCTTCACGCCAAATACCGGGCCGAGCGAGGGTTCACGCAACGCAACGGCGCTCTTCACGCCACGGCGACGCAGGGCATCGGCAAGTCCGATCGTGGTAGTGGTCTTACCCTCTCCAGCGGGAGTCGGATTAATGGCCGTTACCAGTACGAGCTTCGCCTTATGATCCGTCTCCTCGTTCAGCAGGGAATAATCGACCTTCGCCTTATCGAAGCCATACGGAATGAGGTGGGACTCGTCCACGCCGGCCTCTTTTGCAACCTCGAGAATGGGAAGGGGCTTCACGGAATGGGCGATCTCGATGTCTGACAGCATGATGTTCCTTCCTGAAAAGGGGATTACCAACTCGTACAGAATAGCGCGAAACGCTTACGCGTGGGCGGGAGGCTCTAGACGAAGGTGCTCGAATGCGGTAAGCGTGGCAACGCGCCCCTGAGGCGTTCGCACGATCAATCCGCGCTGCAACAAATATGGCTCGTATACATCCTCAAGTGTTGAAGGGTCTTCGCCCACAGCGCTTGCCAACGTACTCAATCCAACCGCCCTACCGCGAAACGTCTTGCACAGCGTTTCCAAGATCCTGATGTCCATCCAATCCAAGCCAAGCTCATCGATTTCGAAAAACGAAAGCGCCTCTCGCGCGATGCTGATTTCAATAGGACCAGGCCCTCGAACTTGAGCGTAGTCTCGCACTCGCTTGAGCAAGCGATTCGCAAGGCGAGGCGTACCTCGAGAGCGCGAGGCAACCTCAAGAGCGGAATCGTGGTCGATCGATACGCCCAATATAGAAGCCGAACGCTCAACGATGGTCGCAAGCTCTTCGATCGAGTAGTAATCAAGCCTGAAGGAAATGCCAAAACGGTCGCGCAATGGACCTGTGAGCATTCCCGACCGCGTGGTGGCGCCAACCAAGGTAAACCTCGGCACATCAAGGCGAATCGAACGAGCAGCCGGACCTTTGCCGATGACGATATCAAGGGCAAAGTCCTCCATCGCAGGATACAGAATCTCCTCCACGGAACGATTCAACCTGTGAATCTCGTCGATAAATAGCACGTCTCCCGGTTGAAGATTCGTAAGTATAGCGGCGAGGTCTCCAGTGCGCTCTATCGCCGGACCAGATGTCGTCTTGATCTGCGCGCCCAACTCATTCGCAACCACAGTGGCCAGCGTCGTCTTTCCCAAACCCGGCGGGCCCGAAAAGATCACATGGTCAAGGCTCTCACCCCTGTTTTGCGCTGCCTGAATAAGGATTTTTAGACTCTGTTTTATATGTTCCTGGCCGCAGTAATCTTCCAACCTCTGTGGTCGAAGCGTTCGCTCCACATCAAGATCGGCCGCTGTCAAATCACCCGTTACAAACCTTCCAGCTTCCGGTGAAGGACCTGTAGGCAGGCCCGAAGCATCATCCCAAAGATCCCTACCCGCATCTGCTTCCCACATCATGCGTCCATTCCTAGTCGCTTCAGAGCAGAGCCCAGCAACACCTCGACCCGCTGTCCGGTGTCATCAAGCCCCTCCAACGCCAACTCTGCCTCTTGTGAGCTAAAGCCCATTGACAATAGCGCCATTCTGGCATCATCCATATTCGTTGAAAGCTTGGGAGCCGCGCTCGCTGCGGCATGCGGCTCGACATCGGGAACCGACCACAGTGAGGCATCTTTTTCAAACACGCTCTTGAGCTCAAGGATCAGGCGTTGCGCGGTCTTTTTTCCAACACCGGATACCGACGACATCCCCTTGTCATCCTCAGCCATAACCATGGTGTACACCTGACTGGGACTAAATTTCGACAGGATCGAAAGCGCGAGCCTCGGTCCGACCCCGCTAACCGCAATAAGCCTGTCAAACATCAATCGCTCTTCGGTATGCGCGAATCCAAAGAGCGTCATCGAGTCCTCCCGCACCTGGAGCCTCGTATGCAAAACGCATTCATGCCCAAGCGTTGGCAGCTGCGCTGCCGTGGTATGCGAGATGCCGACCTCGAATCCAACGCCGCCGACATCGACAAGCGCCGAACTTGGCGTCGCCTCGACCAAAACGCCCCTCAACATCGAAATCATAAACGCGGCCGCTCCTTTCCCTTCATCAATATGCGCCGTTGCTCAATGCGGCAGTACGCCTCAAATGCGCATGGCAGATAGCGCATGCAAGAGCATCTGCAGCGTGGTCCGGCCGTGGATCGTGATCGAGCTGCAGCAAGCGCCTCACCATAAAGATGACTTGATCTTTGTCTGCGGACCCTGTTCCCACGACTGCCTGCTTGATCTGCATAGGGGTATATTCACCGATCTCAACGCCGCACAAAGCGCAGGCAACGAGGGCAGCCCCCCTGGCGTGAGCCGTAGGAATCGCAGAGCGCACGTTCGCTCCAAAGTAAATACCCTCGACAGCTGCTTCAGTAGGGCGATAGCGATCAACCACACGATGCAACTCGTCCGCGATACGGCACAAGCGAGCGGCAAGATCGTTTCCAGCGGACGTTTGAATACAGCCATAGGCTCGGCAACGAACTTGGCCCTTGCGTTCTTCTATGACGCCCCATCCGGTATTGGCCAAACCTGGATCGATACCCAAGACGATCATATCCACCTCCGCTCATACTCGAACATCTGTTCTACTATATCATGAGCCGGCAAGTTGGTCATGCGAATGTTTAGTTCACGGAAAAGAACGGACCGCCCATACGAAATCCCGGAGGAACTGCCTCTTCACTCGAAAGATCAATACCGGGGGCATCATCTTCCAGATATCTTGGAGAGGACTCGTTGCCAAGATCGACAGATTCCCCCTTCGTGGCTTCGTCGGATTCTAGAGAAGAGTCCTGCCCGTCGTCGGGCTTCATCTGGTGCAGTCCTAAAAACTGGCCGATGAGCCCCGCGATTTCCTGACGCGCCCGCTGGCCCGCGTCCTCAAGCCGGCGCTCCTCACGCTCCATCTCATAATCAACAAGCCCCTTGACGGCATCGGGCCGCACCCCCTCAGCCGGCTCAAGCCAATTCATGGACAGAGGCCATGTGCGCGCCGCAAGGGGCGACGAAGAAACGCATGGAAACGCGGGCATTCGACGACACAAGGAAGCTCCGCTTTGCACCAAGAAGCACAGAGCCCGCATAAGCTCGGGGAACATCTGGCCGACGCCCGTCAGAGCGCCCGGCTTCCCCTGGGCAATATGTTCCTTCAGAAATGTGTCAAGGGTGTCGGCATCAAGATTGTGGGCAGAATCCTCCAAAACCGAAAGCAGGTCGCCATGCACCGAGTGAATTCGCCGCAATGAAGTTAGAGCACGATCGACCGCGCTGACAGCAGTCCGATTAATGGCGTCCATCGAAACAGCTTCGACCGGCACGACCTCAGAAACACGATTTCGATACTCGACCAGAGGTGCGAGCTCAGATAAATACAAATCGCCAAACGGAGCGAATGCGAAATGCACCTCAAATTCACGAGCTCCGCCCAACGCGTAATCAGTTTTCGTATATGAGGACAGCACCACGGCATTCAGGCGCGACGCATATGATTCGAGCACTAGGTACCTATACAATGATCCAAGATCGCAATCCGTAAGTTCAAATTCGCGGTAAAGCCCTTGCAGCGAATCGGGAACAGAGTGCTCCACATAGCGAATGTGGAGCGTATCCGCTTCAGCACGAGCATTGGTAAAGGCTGTAGCCTCCTCTTGCATCGCCTTGGCCGTAGCTTGACCGTAGGTCGGAAAGGCAAGGGCAACGACACGCCTAGAACCCAGCGCATCGGCGGCAAGCGCCGCCACCAAAGCACTCGATACCGATCCATCAAGTTCAACGAGAACCGTTCGAGCATCGAAAGACTCAACGAAATCCGTAACACTGCGGCGCAACGCACCCCACAAAAGCTCGGAAGACGAAATGCTCTCCAGAGCATTTGAAGTAGAAGGCTTCTCGCCGGAGATTTTACCGAAATCGCAGACCAAAAGATCCTGCTCGAAAAGTGCGGCAGAAGCAATGATATTCGCCGAATCATCAAGTACAAATGAGCCGCCGA
>NZ_JADNJJ010000115.1:0-14513 GCF_015554865.1 Collinsella sp. D33t1_170424_A12
TCGGTGTTGTCCTGCTCGAGGTTGGGCAGCACCACGGCGCCCAGGTCGAGCGTGTCGGTGGTAGCGTGAACGGAAGCCTCGCCGTCCATGATCATCTCCACGACCTCGGTGAGCTGGTCGCCCAGGAAGATCGAGATGATGGCCGGCGGCGCCTCGCCCGCGCCCAGGCGATGGTCGTTGCCGCAGCTTGCGACGCTGGCGCGCAGCAGGTCCTGGTACTTGTCCACGGCCTCGATGACGGCGGTGAGGAAGACGATGAACTGCAGGTTCTCCTCGGGCGTGTCGCCGGGCTCCAGCAGGTTCTCGTCGGCCGTGCCGAGCGACCAGTTGTTGTGCTTGCCCGAGCCGTTGATACCCTCGAACGGCTTCTCGTGCAACAGGCACACCAGGTCGTGGCGGCTGGCGATGAGCTTCATCTTCTCCATGATGAGAAGGTTGTTGTCCACGGCCTCGTTGAGCTCGGAGTACACGGGCGCGAGCTCGTGCTGGCAGGGAGCGACCTCGTTGTGCTTGGTCTTGGACGGAATGCCCAGCGCCCACAGCTCGTTGTCAAGATCCTTCATATAGGCCGAAACCGTGGGGCGAATCGCGCCGAAGTAATGCTCCTCGAGCTCCTGGCCCTTGGCGGGCGCGGCGCCGAACAGCGTGCGGCCGGTGATGACCAGGTCGCGGCGGCGGCGGTACGCCTCCTTCTTGATAAGGAAGTACTCCTGCTCGTCGCCGACGTTGGGGACGACCTTCTTGGGGTGCTTGCCAAAGAGCGCCAGCACGCGCTTGGCCTGGATGTCGAGCGCGGTCATCGAACGCAGCAGCGGGGTCTTCTTGTCGAGCGCCTCGCCGGTATAGGAGCAAAACGCCGTGGGGATGCACAGAACGTCGTCCTTGATGAATGCAGGGCTGGTAGCGTCCCACACCGTGTAGCCGCGCGCCTCGAAGGTCGCGCGCAGGCCGCCGTTGGGGAAGCTCGACGCATCGGACTCGCCCTTGATGAGCGCCTTGCCCGAGAACTTGGTGATGGCCGTGCCGTCGTGGTTGGGCTCGAGGAAGCTGTCATGCTTCTCGCTGGTGATACCCGAGAGCGGCTGGAACCAGTGCGCGTAATGCGTGGCACCGTGCAGGAGCGCCCATTCCTTCATGGCGTGAGCCACGGCGTTCGCCACGTCGAGGTCGAGCGGCTCCCCCTCCTCGATGGTCCTGGCGAGCTTCTTGTACACATCCTTGGGCAGCCAGCGCTTCATCTCGTCTTCCGAGAAGACCATGGTTCCAAAGCGCTCGGTAAGATCAGCCATAGGGCGTTCCCTTTCATATGGAGCGACGGACGCAGCGTCGCAGGACGCCGCTCCCTGACGAACGGTCATTACGGATGCGCTCCCCGCCGGCCTACACCGGGCGCCGCGGTTCACACGCAGGCGCGTTCCCAACAGAGTGCATTCGCTTAAGCATAGCGGAGCCGTTCTTAAACAACAATTGACAACGTGCGACGTCAGATATCTTCCAACGTCCCGTACGCTGCCAGACCCGCATTCCTGTGATGGGGCGGGCGCGGGGCACAAGGGCAACCACGCCTCCGCAATGCAAGAGGCGCGCCGCGCGGTCGACTGGGCACACTCTTCCGTCTCCTCCAAAACGCCCTTGTATGCGACATCGGAACGCTCCTCACCGTCGCTCCAAAACAAAAGCGGGGGAGAACGCGTTATCGCGCTCTCCCCCCGCCTGCTCGCGCTATCGGCTAACGACGGCGACGGCGTGCGGCAACAAGCGCTGCCGCGCCGCCCATGGCGATGAGGCCGGCGATGCTCGCCGGATCGCCGGTCTGGGCAAGGCCGCCGTTGGAGCCGGGCTTGCCGTTGGCGCCCTGGTTACCCTGGCTACCTTGGCCGCCCTGGCCACCCTGGTTGCCGTCACCCGGCTGCCCCGGATCGGGCTCGGGGTCGGGGTCGGGCTTCGGATCCGGATTCGGCTCGGGGTCGGGGTCGGGCTTCGGGCCCGGGTTCGGCTCCGGCTCGGGGTCGGGCTGCTGCGGACCATCGTAGGTAAACGCAAGCGCACCCGGCAGGGACATCGCGCCATCATCGGTGCCGGCCACGACCTTCACCGAGTACAGCATGCCCTCCTGCAGGCCGGACAACTCGACCGAAGCGGTCTGCGAAACGCCGCGCTCGACGCCGTTCACATAGACGCGGTAGCGCGCGGCGCCCTCGACGGCATCCCAGGTGAGCAGGGCCTTGCCCGCCTCGGCGCTGCACTTCACGGCGAGGCTGGTCGGCGCCGCCAGGGCATCCGCGGACGCCGACGGCAAGGTGTCGAAGGCGCCCTCGATGCGCTTTATCACACGACCCTGGGCGTTGCGGGCATCCACGCGCAGCACGTACGCGGTCTCGGGCGACAGGCCCTTCGCACGTGCGGCGGCGCCGTCGACGACGAGCTCGGCCACGGGCTCGCCCTCGGCGCTCGCCTGGTAGACGCGCACGCGGTAGCTCGCCGCATCCTTCACCGCGCCCCAGGTGGCGAACACGGCACGGGACTCGACCGCGCGGAAGCTGATCTTAGCCGAGGTGTCCACCTCGATAGACGCGTCATCCACCTCGACGAGCTGCTCGCGAGCGTCCTTCAGGGCCGCCGCGTGCTCGGCCGCCGCCTGCGAAGTGGTCTTGGAATCGTTCATGGCCTTCACCGCAGCGTCGAGCGCCTTGGCGTAGACGTCCCAGCTCTTGGGCGTGTAGGCACCCTCGAGCAGACCGGAGCCGGCCTCGATCTGTGCCTGGAGCTCCGTCTTATCGGCGGCATCGCTCGGGGCGATGATCTCGAACCAGTCCACGTTGGACTTGTTCTGGCCTGCGCCGGCGCGGGCGACCGACGTGAGCTTGATGGTGTGCGGCCCGTTTTCCAGGCCGAGCTTCTCGAAGACCTTCACGTTCTTCTGATCAGCGCCGCCCAGCGACAGGGCCTCCTCCACGACCGCGCCATCCAACTCGACCTTGAAGGCCACGTTGTCGTCGTTGCGCGCGGAGTACACGCGGATACCCGTGCCGTCGAATCGCAGCGTCACGGAATCGCCCAGCGCGTTGCTCTCGCCCTTGGAGCCGCCGTGGTGCCCGGCCTCGCCCCAGCTGTACCAGCCACCCGTCCAGGTAAGGCGCGGGTCGTCGTTCAGGGTGCCGCGGGCGTCCACCGGCGGGGTGCCCTTGCAGTCCTCCACCGCCGTGGACACGGTGCCCGCGGGCGCCACCGTGATGTCGATCGAGCCGGCCACATCGCCGCATGCGGCGGTTACCGTGAGCACGCCCTCGCCCTGCACCGTCAGCAGGCCGTCGGCGGTGATAGCTCCCGTGGCGCTACCGCTCTTGGGCGCCACCGACCAGCTCAGGTCGGCGACGCGGGCATCGGCGGGCTTGATGTCGGCCACCATCTGCAGCGTCGAGGCGCTGCGAGCCAGGGTGGTCATGCCGCTGGCGGAGCGCACGGTCACAGCAGTCACCGGCTTGGCCGACGCATCGATCACGTTGAACGCATCGAGCTCGACCTTGGCAAGCGAAGAGGCGCTGTTCTTGGCGCCGGTGGCGCGCAGCACGATGGTATGCACGCCGGGCTCCAGATCCGTCTTGGAATAGACGGTCTTCTGGCGAACGCTGGTGGCGGAGTAGGTGTCGACGCGCTCGGCCACGACCTTACCGTCGATGCTCACCTCGTAGTAGCCGCGGTCGTTGTTGGTCACGGTGACGACCTCGATGCCCGTGCCGCGGAAGGTGAGGCTGGCGGTCTCGGTACCCGTGGGGTTCTGCAGGTACTTGATGGTGTTGGCATAGTTGCCGTCGGTGGTGTTGTTCCAGTTGGCCCAAGCGCCGCTATAGGCCACGGCCGGATCCTGGTCGTCCACGCGGCCCAGGGCCTCGCACACGGCGCCCACCTCGGGCAACGCCACGGGAGCGCTCGCATCGCCGCGAAGGCCGGCCACGATGGCCGTCACGCGGTACTCGACCACGCCGAAGCCCATCGGGCAGGCATCGTCCACCAGCTTCGTGGCGGCAAGCGCGTTGCCCGCGGGCGTCCAATCGCCGTTATCCACGCGGCGCTCGACGATATAGGTCGCATCCTCGGCAACGGCGTCCCAGCTCACGGTAGCCTGGCCCTCGCCCGTGCGGGCGACGGCCACGTTCTGCGGGGCCGCGGGGCGCTCGACCGACGGAACCTGCGAGATGCGGTAGGTGGCACCGGCCTCGGTGTCGAAGCTGATGCGGTCGGCAGCGATAGCCTTCACGGAAACGGGCGCGCCGGAAGCGTCAGTCACGGTAGCGAGCGCCGCATCCTTCACGTTCACCGTGGCCACGCCGCCATCGCGCGAGGTGATATCGGCGGTCACGAGCTTGCCCGCGGCCCACTCCATGGACACCTCGAAGTCACCGCGCGCCACCAAGCCCGACACGCTACCGTGGTCCCAGTCGCGCGGAAGGGCGGGCAGCAGGTCGATGTAGCCGCCGGAGCTCTGGAGCAGCATCTCGGCGATACCCGAGGTGGCGCCGAAGTTGCCGTCGATCTGGAACGGCGGATGCGTGTCCCACAGGTTGGGATAGATGCCGCTGCGGAACAGGTCGCCGATGAGCTTGAGCGCGCGGTCGCCATCGCGCAGGTGTGCCCAGGTGTTGATGCGCTGGCCCATGCCCCAGCCGGTGCTGGAGTCGGTGCGCAGGTTCATAGACGTGCGGGCGGCCTCGAACCACTCGGGCGTGTCCTGGGACACGAGGGTTCCGGGGAACAGGCCCAGCATGTGCGAGATGTGGCGATGGTTGTAGCCTTCGCCCAGCGTGTTGCCGGCGGCGTCCTTGTTGAACTTCTCCTCGATATACCATTCCTTGATCTGGCCGTCGGCGCCGATCTCGATGGGCTGGCGCAGGTTGTCGAAGCGGTCCTGCCACACGGCGAGCACGGCCTCGTCCTCGCCCACCAGCTTGCCGGCCTCGATGGCATCGTGGAACAGCTGCCACACGAGCACCTGCTCATAGGTGTTGGTTGCGGTGCGCGGACCCTGCTCGGGCGAGTACGCGGGAGACGAGATGTACTTGCCGTTCTCGTCCTTGATGAGCGTCTTGCTGTAGAGCTGGGCCTCCTCGCGCAGCGCGGGGTAGATATCGCGGCGCAGCAGCTCGACGTCGCCGCTGTAGCGGTAGGCGTCGTAGACGTTCTGGAGGATCCAGGGCACGGCCGCGGGCGACCAGCCCCACTGGAATTGCCAGCCCGGGCAGGTCCAGCCGAAGGGCGTGTTCTGCGTGTGGGCCATGAAGCCCTGGCCCTGCGTATCACCCTCGGGCGTGGATACGCCGGCGTAGATGGCGGCGGTCACGCGGCCGGGCTCGCGCAGCGAATCGATGTAGGAGATAAGGGGCGTGGCGCACTCGGCCAGGTTCGTCGAGTACGTGGGCCAGTAGTTCATCTGCAGGTTGACGTTCATGTGGTAGTCGGACGCCCACATAGGCGCGTTGCTGTCATTCCACACACCCTGCAGGTTGCTGGGCAGCTGCGAGTCCTCGCGCGAGGAGCCCAGCGTGAGGTAGCGCCCATACTGGAACAGCATGGTCTCAAGCTGGCGGCGCTCGGCGGCGCTGGCCGAGCCGTTACGGTAGGCGGCCAGCAGGTCGTCGGTCATGCGGTCGGATACCGCGCCGTCAAAGCCCAGATCGAGCTCGACGCGATCCATGAGGGCGGTGAAGTCCTCCACATGCGCGGCTCGAACGGCGTCGTAGCCGCGCCCGGCCGCATCGTCGGCTATCTTCTGCACGCGCGCGAGCAGGGCGTCGGCCTTCTCGCCCGTGCGGTACACAGGGTAGTCGTTCTTGTAATCCGTGGCGGCGGAAACGTAGAACGCAAGGTCGTCGGCACCGGACACCACGAGCTTGTCGCCCTGGGCCTTCACGCTGCCGCCGGTTGCGACCACCTTCAGGACCGCGGCGTACTGCAGCTGGTTATCCTGCACCTGGCCCGTCATGGTGATCTGGTCGTCGGAAGCCTGGACGCGCGCGCCCGGCTGTTTGGAGGGGAAGCTGATCTCCACGTTCACGCCGGCCTTGCCGGCGGCTTCGAGGCGACCCACCAGCACCTTGTCGGGATGGCTGGCGAAGAACTCGCGCGAGAAGCGCTTGCCCCCCTGCTCGAACTCGACGCCCGCCACGCCGGTCTGCAGGTCGAGGGAGCGCTCGTAGCCCGTGGCGCCGGACGCCTTGACATCGGTATGCTTGAGGTAGATATCGCCCCAGGCCTGGTAGGCACCGTAGCCCGCCTGGTCGCCGATGAGCTGGTCGCACATACGCGCGGCCTCTTCGTTCTTACCCTCGGCGAAGAGCTGCTGGATGCGCTTGACCGTGCGGCCGTTATCGCCCTTCGAGGCGTTGTTGCCACCGTTGTAATTCTTGCGCGAATCGCTGGGGCCGCCCGTCCACAACGTCTTCTCGTTGAAGGTGAGGTGCTCGGTCTGCACCTCGCCGTACACGTTGGCGCCCATATCGCCGTTGCCGATGGGCAGCGTGCGCTTCGCCCACACGTCGCCCGCGGCGTCACCGGCCGCAGACGCGGACTCGTCGTAGCGCAGGCGCAGCGGGTTGCCCAGCGTCACCGCGTTCACCGTGACGTCGGCGGCATCGACGATGCGCGATGCCGCCCAACCTACGCCCGGCAGGGCGACGGTCGCCGCCAGCACCGCCATCGCGGCGGCTGCGAGCGGGCGCTTCGCCCCCTTTGATGTTCGACCGTTCCACATGGTTGGGTCCATTCTCTCGTGATGCTCATGAGCGCATGCCCGCGGGCAGCGCAGATACAAAACGAGGGAGGGCGCTTGCTGCAGCGCTCTCCCTCGTATCAAAGCTGTCGGCTAGCGACGACGACGGCGCGCGGCAACGAGCGCTGCAGCGCCGCCCATGGCGATGATGCCGGCGATGCCCGCCGGGTCACCGGTCTGGACAAGACCGCCGTTGGTGCCGGGCTTGCCGTTGGCACCCTGGTTCCCCTGGTCACCCTGGCTGCCGCCGCCCGGCTGCTCCGGATCGGGAGTGGGCGTCGGGTTGGGGTTAGGCTCGGGCTTGGGCTCGGGCTCGGGGTCGGGGTTGGGCTCGGGATCGGGCTTGGGGTCGGGACCGGGCTCGGGCTTGGGGTCCTCGGCCTTCTCGACGCGAACATCGAAGACGGCCGTCTTGCCCTCGTAGGCAACGGTGACCTCGAGCGCGGGATTCTCCTGGTCGAGCACCGTATCGAGCGCGGGGACGAAGGAGAAGGCCGCAGCGGAGTCGGAGCCGTAGGCCACCTCGCGGGTGGTTCCGTTCGAGAAGCTCAGAACGAGCACGAGGCCCGCGGGATCGAGCTTGTCGCCCACCTTGTAGATGGTCTTGGCGGGCGCGGCCTTCACGGCGATGCCCTCGAGCACGGGCTCGGCGAGCTTGATCTCGAAGGAGCGCTCGACGGAGCCGGTATACGCGCCCATGCCGTTGATGGTCACCTTGGCGGTGCCGGCAGCGGTGTTGTCGGCGAACTCGAGCGTGTAGTCCACACCGTTCTCCAGGGTCTTGTCGCCGTGCTTGACCACGACGTTCACCTGGGAGGCGTCAACGGGGTGCTGGGCGTCGACGCGGTCCACCGTCACCGAGGCGGGAACCTCGATGGACACGGCATCGCTGGCGATGTCCGTGGCGGGCTTGGCGGCAGCCTTGGTGAGGCGCAGCTCGGCCGCGCTCAGGAACGCGTTGTTGCGGCCGCCGTCGGCATAGGTGGCCGTAGCCTGGAGACGGAAGTACTTAGCGGTGACGGGCTTGGCGAGCTGCAGAAGCTTCCAGTCGCGCGTGTAGCCGGACTCCTCCGGCGAGGGCCAGGTGGCGCTGCCGGCATCCTTCCAGGTCTTGCCGTCCTCGCTGTACTGCAGCTTGGCGCCGAACATGGTGCCGTTGTGGCTACCGCTGTTGGCGGAGCGCGGCAGATAGCGCAGGCCGTCGATAGCGGTGGGCTCCTCGAGCTCCATGGTCACCCACAGGTTGTCGAGCGTGGTAGCCGTCCAGTGGGAGTGGTAGTAGGTGTCGTTGTTCTTGTCGAAGGCGAAGGCCAGCGGGCCCTCGTTGCCCGAAGCGGGCTCGTGCACGCTGCCGGTCTCCTTGTTCACGATCTTGTCGACCGGATAGTCGCGCGAGTCGTCCGCGGGATCCATCGTCTCGGGAGCACCGAGGTTGATGGTGAAGGTGCTGCGGGCCTGATGGTCCTCGGACTCGATGATGATCAAGACCTTGCCATCATGGGCGGGAAGCACCGTCACGGCAGCGTTGTCCGCGGAGACGGGCTCCACCTTGGCGGTCTGGGCGGGCGTGTTGTAGCTACCCTGCTTGAGCGCCGAGTCGGGCACGACGCGGTCATTCACCTTGAGGGAGGCCAGCTTGGCCGTTGCGTTGGTCGTGAAGCTGCCCTGGGCGGTGTTGAGCTCGACCTCGGTGATCGCGGTGCAGGGCTTGCGGCCGGAAAGCGTCTCGTCGGCGTTGGTCACCGTGAGGCGCACGAACGTCGCGGTCACGGGGGCGAAGTCATACGTATAGAGGCGCTTGTTGCCCTGGGCCTCACCGCGCGTCTCGGTAACGGTCAGCGGGGCCCACTCCTTGCCGTTCTCGGACACCTCGAACTTCGTGGTGTTGTCAGCCGGGAAGCGGGCGGACCAGCTGTCCTTGGCGAACATGACCTTGAACTGGCCGAAACGCTGCTGCGTGGCGTACTCGAAGGTGATGCTCGCGGTCTTGTTGCCGTCCTGCGAGTAATCGTAGTTCGACCACAGGGTCGGGTTCTTGCCGCCGTCGGTATTGGCACCGGGATCGGTGGCGCCGTCGACGATGGCCATGAGCGTGTCGCTCTGCTTGTTCTCGGGCACGCTCTGCGCGATCTTCATCGCATCCTTGGCGATATTGCCGCCGATGGTGATGGTCTCCTCCTGGACGCGGATAGACGCGGTAACGGTCACATCCTTGCCGAAGACGTTGGACGTACCGGTGAGCTCGACGGTGCCCGCCTTGTCGTAGGTGCCGGCCTCGGGCTCGGTCCACTTCACGGGGAAGTTGGCGCTCAGCACGGTTCCGTCGGACATGACGGCGGGAAGCGAATCGGGCAGCACCGGCGTGGCGCCCTTGCTCACCGTGGTGGAGTAGTTGAGCAGCGCCGCGATGTCGTCGACAACCGTGACCACGGCGGTCGCGCGAACATCGGTGTCGGCAACGGTGCCGCTCACGGTAAAGCTACCGGGGGCAGCGAGCTTGTCGGCGGGCACCTGATCCCAGGCCACGGCCTTGTCGGCAGAGGTGCCGTCGACGTAGCGAACCTGAACGGTCTTGGGAAGCTCGAGAGAAGAGCCGGTCTTCACATAGTGATAGCGCGCGAACAGAAGGCTGTCGGCGGTCTTGGCGGCAGGCGCATCCGCGGCGGCGGCAACGGGGATGGCGACGGTCTGGGTCTCCAGGCCCTTGCCGCTCAGCTTGACGGTGACGTCGCCCGCCTTCTCGCCAGCGCGGACGATGCCCACGAGCTGGCCGGAGAACACGTTGCGGTTGTTGTCGCGATAGGACTGGTGATCGGGGGAGTTGCCGTTGTCGATACCGGCAAGGCTGCCGGCGCCGGAAACCTCGAACTTCACGTTGTTGGCAGCGTTGGGAACCAGGTTGCCGGCAGCGTCGGTCACGCTCACGGTGACGTAGGCGAGGTCGGTGCCGTTAGCGGTCATGCCCTCGCGGTTGACCTCGGCCTTGAGCTTGGCGGCGGGGCCGGCGGTGGTCACGCTCTGGCGACCCTGCCACTTCGTGGTATCGATCTTCTCGCCCTGGGCGTTGTAGGCCTCGGCGGTGATGGTGCCGTCGGCGTACGGGACCTTCCAGGTGAGGTAGAGGTTGCGATGGATGTCCCTACCGGTATAGGCGCCCTCGCCCTCGTACATCTGGTAGGACAGACCGTCCTTGGTGGTCTTCGTGGTGAAGGACTTCTCGCCGATGAGCTGGCGCTGATCGGAGCCCTTGGGCGTGAAGAACAGCTTGACCTTCGGAGCGTCGGTGTACACCACGACGTCGACCTTGTTCTGGCCGTCCTTCTTCACCACGTCGCCGTTCCATGCGGGCAGGACGTGCAGGGTGTTGAGGTCCTCGTTCCACAGGCTCTGATACAGATAGTAGGAGTCCTTGGGGAGGCCGGCTGTATCGATGATGCCGAAGTAGGAGTTCTTGGGCGACGGCCAGGTGCCCTTGGCGCCGGCGTCGATGCCGTTCCACGGGGTGGGCTCGCCCAGATAGTCGAAGCCGGTCCACACGTACTCACCGGACATGAAGTCGCGGGTCAGCACGTCGTACCACGCCTGGGAGGCAACGTGGCCCCAGCCAACCGCGCTGTAGTCATAGGCGGTGAGCTGCTGGGCGGCGTTATCCTTGCCGTGCGTGTTGTAGACACCGCGGCTGTTGATGGCCGAGGCGGTCTCGGAGCCGATCAGATTCCAGGTGGGGTGCTCGTTATGGGCCTTGTCGTACACGCCCCCATCGGCGTAGTTGAAGCCCACGATGCCGTTGGCATCGGCGATGCCCTGCGGGTTGAGCGCCGTGTTCCCGTTGTTCTTATATTGGTTGTCGCCCGTGGTGACCGGACGCGTGGCGTCGGCGGCCTTCACCCAGTCGATCAGGTCCTTCTGAACCTTCTGGAACTGCGGCACGCCGGCGTCGGTGCCCTCGGTCATCTCGTTGCCGATGGACCACATGATGACCGCCGGGGAGTTGAAATCGCGCGCGATGCTCTGCTCGAGGTCGAAGCGGGCCCAGGGCTTGTTCGCCTCGGCGCCTACCAGCTTGGACTCGCCCATCGCTTTATTGAAGAAGCGCGCGTAGTCCTTGGAGTTCTGGTTCTTGCGAGCGGTCCAGCCGTCGAAGAACTCGAGGTCGAGCAGCATGCCCTGCTCGTTGCAGACCTCCACCAGCTCGCGGGCGGGCGTGTTGTGCGAGGTGCGGATGGAGTTGCAGCCCATGTCCTTCAAGATCTTGACCTGGCGCTCGAGCGCGTCGCGCGTCGAGATGGAGCCCAGGGCGCCCTGATCGTGGTGCATGCAGACGCCCTTGATCTTCATGGTCTCGCCGTTAAGGGAGAAGCCCTTGGCGGCATCGAACTTGAAGAAGCGGTAGCCGAAGTCCGTATCGTAGGTGTCGACGGTCTTGCCGTCCACCTTCACCTCGGTGCGCACGGTGTAGAGAACGGGATTGTCCGTGCTCCACAGCTCGGGCTTGGCAGCGGAGAGGTCGGCCTCCACGGCCTTGGACTTACCGGCCTCGACGGCGACCTTGGTGGTCTGGGTGCCGATGGCCTGCTCGGGGTTGCCGCCGCGCTTGAAGACGGTCTGGACCAGCGTGGCCTCGACCTGGCTCTCGCCCGCGTTGGCGACGGTGGTCCTGAGGTGCGTGGTAACGTTGCCGCCCTTCTGGGTCTCCAGCTGCGGGGTGGTTACCTGCACGCCGTCCTTGGCAACATGAACCGGATCGGTCACGACCAGGTCGACGTCGCGGCCCATGCCGGAACCGGAGTACCAGCGCGAGGACGGGATCTCGTTGTTCACGCGGACGGCGATGACATTCTGCTCGCCCACCTTGAGATACGGGGTGAGGTCGAAGGAGAACGGCGTGTAGCCGTAGGGGTGGTTGCCCAGCTCCTGGCCGTTGATATACACGGTCGCATCCATGTACACGCCGTCGAAATCAACGCGAACCCGCTTGCCGGCAAGATCCTTGCCAACCTCGAACGACTTGCGATACCAGCCGATACCGCCGGGCTTGTAGGCGCTCTCGGCCTCGCCCGTCTTGGTGTAGTCCTGGTCGATGCTGTAGTCGTGCGGAAGATCGACGACGGTCCACGAGGAATCGTCGAAGGCCTCGGCGCTGGCGCCGGACGCCTCGCCGAGCTTGAACTTCCAGTTCTCGTTGAAGCCCTGAACGCGCTGGGCGGGGTCGGCCACGCTATTGATATAGACGACCTCCGGCTTGGAGCTCATCTGCGTGGTCGACTGCGAGCGCACCGACGGAGCGAGGCCCGCGGCGATGGCCGCCGTAGCGGGCGCGCCAAACGCCAGGGCGCCCGCGAGCGCCGCGCACAGAACACGCCGCTTCCGCGTGTTCCGCACTCCCTTTTCAGGGCGATTCTGGGTGTGCAATGTAGTCATGCAACCTCCTTCTAGCATCGACTCGATATCGACGCATAGCTTCGCCATATATAAGGGGCAGCATGCCATAACCAGCACACCAACCCACCGGTTACATGGCAAACGCAACCCATTAAACGGCGAACGGTACATTGCTTCAACATTGGTATCACTATCATAATGCCAGTTCAGAACGGGTGGATGGGCGACGGGTGCACCCTGATGGAAAGCGGCGCGCGGCCAACCGAGCGGACGGGCATTCGTAACCAACCTGTATCGTAGGCTGTCGCCCGCCGGGCCGATCAGGCTGCTGCGCTATAGTGGACTGCACATGTCGCACAAGGGGGATTTCATATGACGATCGCGCAGATATTCGAACGCGCCCAGCACGACGGCACCCTACCGGTGTCGTTCGAGATGTTTCCGCCAAAAGGAGAGCTTTCGCTGGAGCGAGCCCGCGAGGTAGCCCATGCGCTCGCACCGCTCGCCCCCGATTTCGTGAGCGTGACGTACTCCGCCGGCGGATCGGGCAATAACGCCGCCACCACGCACATAGCCCGCATGATCAACGACGAGCTGCAGATACCGTCCGTCGCACACCTCACCTGCATCTCGTTGAAGCGCACCGACCTCGCCGCGAAGATCGAGGAGATGCGCGGCGCGGGCATCCGCAACGTGCTCGCGCTGCGCGGCGACGTCCCCGATGGGGCGCCCACCGGACCGGGCTGCGCCGACTACCGCTACGCCAAGGACATCATCCCCGCGCTGGTCGACGCCGGCTTCTGCGTGGGTGCCGCGGCATACCCCGAGGGCCACATCGAATGCGACGACCCCGCCCTCTCCATCCAGCGCCTCAAGCAGAAGCAGGACACCGGGGCGAGCTTCCTCGTCACGCAGCTGTTCTTCGACAACCAATACTTCTACCGCTTCCGCGAGCGCGCGGCGGCCGCGGGCATCACCGTTCCCATCACGGCCGGCATCATGCCGTTCATGAGCAAGCAGCAGATCACCCGCATGGTCTTCATGTGCGGCGCCTCGCTCCCCTCGCCCGTTATCAAATTGCTGGCCCGCTACGAGAACGATCCCGCGAGCCTGCGCGCCGCGGGCATCGAGTACGCGTGCCGCCAGCTCGAGGACCTCGCCGCGCACGGCGTGGACGGCTGCCACGTCTACACCATGAACCGCCTCGATGTGGCACGCGCCGCCATGAGCGCGCTGCGACGCTAGATGGGCGCCGGCACCGCCCGAGCCGCGAGCGAGCTGCACGCGTCCATGGTCTGGAAGCCGAGCGCAGACGAGCTGCCCAAACTGAACCGACCGGAAATGCTGCGCTACCTCGGCTACACCGGTCAGCAACTCGGTCCAGACCTTGCCGCGCGCATCGATGAAGCCGCCGAGCTCGCCGTCGCGGACGCCCGGCCCGCCGGGGTGCTTCGCACGTTCGGCGTGGATGCGACCGGCGTCGACGCGAACGGGACGCCGTGCATCCACCTTGTAGACAGCGGCATCGAGCTGCGCGGGCGCGATATCTTCCGCCATCTCAAGGACGCCGTCGGCTGCGCCGTGCTCTGCTGCACCCTCGGGATGGGCACTGAGCGGCGCATGCGCGCCCTGAGCGCGAGCGATCCGCTGGCGGCCACCTTATACGACGCGGCCTGCTCGGCCTATGTCGAAGACGCCGTCGACGCCCTGGAGGCGCGCATCCGCTCCGTGGGCAGCGCGCACGGGCTTTCTACCAACTGGCGCTTTAGCTGCGGATACGGCGACTGCCCGCTCGATTCGCAACCGTCGCTGCTCGACGCCCTCAACGCCGCACGGCTGCTTGGCGTGACGCCCACGCCGTCCAGCCTGCTTGTTCCCTGCAAGAGCGTCACCGCGCTCATAGGTCTGTTCGACGGGCCCGCCAGCGATGCGGACACGCGCCCGAGCTGCGCCATCTGCCGGCAATCCAACGCGTGCCCGTTCCGCTCCCGGGGCCTCGTCTGCTACGGCTAGCCCCGCCTGCGCGGGCCATCGCCGCGCGCGGCAGCGCCCTCTCCCGGCACCGGCCTTCGGCCCGCCGGCCATCCGTCATCCACCACCCCGTCCCCGATTGGACCCCCCCATGCCCATCTACGCCCATCATGTCCCCACGGCACCACGCACCCTCGATAGCATCCGCATCGCCGATGCCGACCTGCGCGCGGCGCTCGAAGGCCGTCGCCACCTGCTGTTCGACGGCGGCATGGGCACCATGCTGCAGGCCGCCGGCCTGGCCGCCGGCGCCCTGCCCGAACTGCTGTGCCTCAGCGATCCCGATGCCATCACGCGCATCCATGCCGCATACGTAGCGGCGGGATCCGAGGTC
>NZ_JADNJJ010000116.1:0-2172 GCF_015554865.1 Collinsella sp. D33t1_170424_A12
GATTACGGCAACACCATGCGCGTGCTCGCCTGCGTGCGCCAGCTGGCGCGCGAGGGCCTCTCCATCGTCCAGTCGACGCACCAGCCCGACCAGGCGTTCCTGTTCGCCGACACGGTGGTGGCCCTCAGCCGCGGCCGCGTGCGCGCGACGGGCGACCCCAAAGATGTGATCTCCAAGGAGCTCGTGGAAGAGCTGTACGGCATCGATGTATCGATCTGCTCCCTATTCGACGACCGCGTGCGCGTGTGCGTGCCGGCGTCGGAGCTATAGAAGCGCATAAGGCGGGGAGGCGCGAAAGCGCATCGTAGGAAAGGAATGGTAGAAGATGCAGAACAAGATGACGCGTCGCCGCTTCGTCGGCGTCGTGGGCGGCTGCGCCGCGGCGGCGGCGCTGGTGCTCGGGCTCGCCGCATGCGGGGCGGCTCCGTCCGCAACCCAGGGATCGGGCAGCGCGGAAGCGTCCGATGCCGCCGAGACCGTGGTGTTCACGGATTCCGCCGGGCGCGACGTCGAGGTGCCCGCCCACGTCGACAAGGTCGTGCCCTCGGGTCATACCGCGACGCAGGTGCTCATCACCATCGCCCCCGAGAAGCTGGCCGGCCTGTCCCAGGAGCTTACCGAGGAGCAGCGCGTCTACCTGGGCGACCGCGTGTCGGCCGACCTGCCCGTGCTGGGCGCCGCCTTCGGCGCGAAGGGCGACCTCAACAAGGAGGCCGTCGCCGCGACGGGCGCCCAGCTCATCGTGGACACGGGCGAGTACAAGGAGGGCATGAAGGAAGACCTCGACGCCCTGCAGGAGCAGCTGGGCATCCCGGTGGTCTTCATCGAGACGAAGCTCGACGAGTGGCCCGCCGCCTACCGCATGCTCGGCGAGCTGCTGGGCGTGAAGGACCGCGGCGAGAAGCTCGCGGCGTATTGCGATACGGCCTACTCCGAGGTTTCCCAGGTGATGGACAAGATTCCCGAGGACCAGCGCGTTTGCGTGCTGTATTGCCTGGGTGCCGGCGGCACGAACGTGATCGCGAGGGGCTCGTTCCAGGCGAACGTGGTGGACATGCTCGCGAACAACGTCGCGGTCGTGGATTCCCCTTCGGGCAAGGGCAACGGCAACGAGTCAAGCCTCGAGCAGATCGCCGCATGGAATCCCGATGCCATCCTGTTCGGGCCCGATAGCATCTACGAGACCGTGTCGAGCGACCCGGCGTGGCAGACGCTGCCCGCCGTGCAGGCCGGCGCCGTCTACAAGGTGCCCACCGAGCCCTACTGCTGGCTCAACTACCCGCCCACCATCAACCAGGTCCTGGGCATGCAGTGGCTGGCGCGCGTGCTGTATCCCGCGCAGTTCGAGGGCAAGGACGGAGCCTACGACGTGGCGAGGTCCTACTACAAGACGTTCTACGGCTACGACCTGTCGCAGGCCGAATACGACCAGCTCACCGGCGCCTCGGTGCGATAAGATTGCCCTAGGCTTTACAAGATGGCGCCCCGCTTCCCGGCGCGGGCGCCGGACGGCCCGTCGCGGGGCCGCGTGCGGACCGAATGGTCCCTGCGCGGCCCATCGCGGCGGGCCGTTTTTCATAACGAGGGGGAGGGACATGCTCTACCTGCTTACAGGCGAGATTCAAACGGGCAAGACCCGCTGGCTCGAGCGGCGCGCGGCGCGGGCGGCCGAGGCGGGCGTTCGGGTGTACGGCGTCCTCGCCCCGGGCGTCTGGCACGAGGACGGCGCCGGCGGCTTCGAGAAGCTCGGGATCGACAACGTGCTGCTTCCCCAAAGCGAGCGAATTCACCTGGCAGACCGACGCGACATAGCGCAGCGCCTGGGTTCGGTGGAGCCCGACGGTCCGTCCGAGCGCGCGCGTCTGGGTTGGGCGATGTCCAACGCGGCGCTCGCGCGCGTCAACGAGCACTTCTCCCGGCTCGCTTGCGAGGCGGCGCAGGTCGCGGGCGCGCGCGGCCTTCTGGTCGTGGACGAGCTCGGGCGCCTCGAGCTGATGCGCGGGGAGGGCCTGACCGCCGCGCTCGATTTGCTCCGGCGCGGTCCGCAGCCGGCATGGGAGGACGCCGTCGTGGTGGTGCGCGCCGGGTTGCTGGACCGCGCGCACGATGCGCTCGACAGCGCGTGGGGCGGGGCCGTCCATGTGCTCCCGGGGTCGCAAAAGCCGTAAAACG
>NZ_JADNJJ010000117.1:0-3117 GCF_015554865.1 Collinsella sp. D33t1_170424_A12
TGGCGCTGCTCGAAACGGTGGGCGAGGGGGCGCTGGCGAGCTTCCTTTCGGGCAACCAGCTTCTTGCTGTGTTCGCTTCGGCGTTGGTGGGCCTTGTGCCCAATTGCGCGGCAAGCGTGGTGATCACGCAGCTCTATCTGGAAGGCGTCTTGGGCTTCGCCCCGCTCATGGCCGGTCTGCTCACCTCGGCTGGCGTGGGCTATCTGGTGCTCTTCCGCACCAACCGCCATCCGCGCGAGAACGTCGTCATCGTGCTCGCCCTCTTCCTGGTGGCGTGCGCGTGGGGATTGGTTTTGGGAATCTTCTAGGATACGCGGCGTCTGCCTGACAGGTGGTTTGGGCGTCATGTCCGCATGGCCGGCTATCATATGTCGTGAAGGCGCGGCCAAGGAGGTTTCTTATGATGGATGAGTTGGATAGCCGGTCGAATCGGACAGCGGACGACGACGCTGCAAACGGCGTCCGCATTATGGATGATGCCGTTGCGGCCGAGGAGCGCGAGCACGATGCCGAGCGCCTAGGGCAGGCGAGTCGCTTGCTTCTCGCACTGCTCGGGCTTTCAACCTGGACGCTCGAAGAGGATGGACCGGTTGCGAACAAGGGCGTCGACACCGGCCTGCTCTACCGCGCGGTCGAGCACCTAATCGCTTCCGGGGCGCTCGAGCGAGACGTGCAGTCGTCGGAGCTGCGTCTTACCGAGCGCGGGGCAGGTTCGTCCGCCTTGGTGCTCGAATCGCTCAACTACTTCGAGCGCGTTTTGGAGCAAGCGCACGAGGGGCGCTAATCGGTTGAAGCCATAGGGGCGCCGTCGATGGGCATTGTGGGGCCGAGCTGGCCCTCGTTTGGGGATAGCGCCTTGCGAAGCAGGCGGGCGAGGTTGGAGCGGAAGCGCTCGCGGTCGTCGTCGTTAAAGGCCGAGGGCCCCTGCGTTCGCCCGCCCGCGCGGCGGACTTTCTTTTCCTCGTGGCGAATGAAGAGCTGCATATCGATGGTGGCCTTGCTGTAGACGTGCCCGCGTACGCCGATGGCCGCCGCGCCGCGCCCCAGCACCATGCTGGCAAGGCCGATGTCTTGCGTGACCACCACGTCGCCTGGCTGCAGGCGCTCGATGATGGCGAAGTCGGCGCTATCGGCGCCGCATGAGACGTCGAGCGTCTCGGCCCAGAAACCGGGATGCGTGGTGTCGCGCCCACGGGCGTGCTCGGCATCGCGCGGATCGTCGCGCCGAATACGTCGGGCAAGGTTCTGCGTGGAATTGCCGGCAATGAGCACGGGAACGCGCGCCGCTCGCGCGCAGGCGAGGGCCTCGCGTGTCACGGGGCATGCGTCGGCGTCGATGATGAGGGTGGGGGAGCTGCGCGATGTTGATCCTTTCGTTATCGGTTTGTGCATGTCGATTGATTTCCCATCGCGTTCGTGTTCCGTCATACTTCCTGCTCCATCCCCGATCGTCCTAGCACCTATATCTTATCAATGGAATGTGCGAGGTCTTTATTTGCCGAGGGGTAGACGGTACTCTTAGCTGAATAATAAACCCTTGATGGGAAGGACCGGCAAGGTGATTACCGGAGCAGCAAAAAATAAGGTTGATGCTATCTGGCAGAAGATGTGGGAGGGTGGCATTACCAACCCGCTCGACGTTATCAGCAACTTGACGTACCTCATGTTCATGCGCTCTCTCGATGAGAAAGAGCTTGAGATGGAGCGCCTGGAGAACATGCTTGGAGTGGAGCAGCCTCATCTTTTCCCCGAGGCCTTCGCGAACGATCGCGGTGAACAGATTGCTGGCAAGGAGATTCGCTGGAGCTCTTTCAAGGATAAGCGTGCCGAGGACATGTATTACATCGTTGATCGCTTCGCTTTCCCGTTTATCAAAACGCTGGGTGGATCGACTGCGTTTTCCAAGACTATGGAGAACGCCACGTTTGGATTCCCAGCAGGCAAGCCCGCGCTTTTGGAGAAGGCGGTTACCGGCGTTGAAGAGCTGCTGGCTGATTATGATGAGCATATCGGAGACCTGGGAGATTTGTACGAATACATGCTCTCCAAGCTCAGCACTGCGGGTACGAACGGTCAGTTCCGCACGCCAAAGCATATTCGCGATCTGATGGTGCAGCTTATCGATCCCAAGGCGGGAGAGCTTGTGTGCGATCCGGCATGCGGAACAGCGGGCTTCTTGATTTCGGCGGCCGAGCATATTCGCAAATGCTATGGAAGCGAAATGACCGCCGATCAGTGGGATGCGTTTGCCGGAACAAATGGGGCTGCGCCGCAGTTCAACGGTTTTGAAATCGACCAAACGATGCTACGCATCAGCGCTATGAACCTCATGCTTCATGGCGTCGATTCGCCTGATGTGCGATACCTCGATAGCATTTCACAGAAGGACGCAATCAGTTCAAAGTACGATGTCATTTTGGCGAATCCGCCGTTCACGGGCTCCGTTGACGTGGAGGATATCGATAAGGGCCTCCGCGCTATTGTGGAGACCAAGCAGACCGAGCTTTTGTTCGTTGCCCTGTTCTTGCGCATGCTCAAGCTCGGTGGCCGCTGTGCATGCATCGTCCCCAACGGAGTTTTGTTCCGTTCGAACTCGAAGGCGTATCGTCAGCTGCGACAGCAACTCGTGGAGGACCATAAGCTCGAAGCGATCATCTATCTGCCGAGCGGTGTATTCAAGCCGTATTCCGGCGTGAGCACGGCGATTCTGGTATTCACCAAGACAAACGCCGGCGGCACGGATAACGTGTGGCTCTACAACATGGAGTCGGACGGCTACACACTTGATGACAAGCGTGATCTGGATGAGAAGAACAACGATATCCCCGATATTCTCGAGCGCTGGGCGAACCTTGGCGCCGAGTCTGATCGTGAGCGCACTGAGAAGAGCTTCCTTGTTCCCAAGCAGGAAATTGTCGACAAAGAGTACGACTTCAGCTTCAACAAGTACACCAAAACCGAGTACGAGCGTATTGAGTACCCACCTACAAGCGAGATTCTCTCTGAGTTGGATGAGCTGAATGCTCAGTTTGCTGCCGGCCTGGCTGAGCTTCACAAGATGCTTGAAGGTGATCTCTAATGCCCGCGAACAAACCCCCGTTTGACGGGGAGTGGGTG
>NZ_JADNJJ010000118.1:0-8897 GCF_015554865.1 Collinsella sp. D33t1_170424_A12
GCGTCCCCTCGTACCCCGTCTTCGGGGCGACATCGGAAACCGAGCAGCTAAACGCCACCACGCGGTCGCCCGTCACACCCGAATCGGCGACAAACGAACCGAGCTCGACGAAATCCCACGCCGTGCACGCGAGCTCCTCCGTCAGCTCCTTGCGAGCGTTCTCATGCGCAGGCAAGCCGTCTTCGCCGAAACCGCGCGGGAATCCCCAGAAGACCCCTCCGGCAGACGGACGCTCCTGCTGCAACAACACGATGCCGGCGTCGCTTTCGGGCACGACGACCACGCCCCTGCCCGCCGCGCGCTGCACGAATCGCTCGTAGCGCAGCAGCGAGCCGTCAGACATCTGGATCAGATCGACCAGCAGGTAATGGTAGGCGCTCTCGTACAGAGCGCCCAACGGGGCCTCGGCGCTCGAACGCTCCCGAAGCCGCGCCTCGTCCGTCACATAGGCAAAACCGCCCTCGGACTCGAATAGATCCGGACGCGCAGCAACCAGATGCAGGTAGCGGTCTATGCAATCGCCCATGCCAGCTTCCTCCTATCAACAGCCGCCGCCTCGCGGCGGCACGTCGCGCTATCGCATACGATACGCCTTGAATGTCCGGTACAGTTCGCGCAAACCATGGTCGACCTCCACGCTATCGCGGATGGAGAACGCGTTCGACACGCGGTCGAACACGATGGTCAGCACGATGACCTGCACGACGAACTGGCCCGCGACGCCCAGGTTAAAGGCAGACGTAAGCACGTCGCCCGCGCCGCCCATCACCCACGACACCGTGGAGACCGCGACCGCCAGCAGCACGTCGCGCAGAAACGAGACGACCTCGAGCGCCCAGCGACGGCGCACATGCCGCGACCACGCAGCATCGAACGCAAGGCCCGCGGGCGCCTG
Source organism: Collinsella sp. D33t1_170424_A12 (assembly GCF_015554865.1). Taxonomy (NCBI): domain Bacteria; kingdom Bacillati; phylum Actinomycetota; class Coriobacteriia; order Coriobacteriales; family Coriobacteriaceae; genus Collinsella; species Collinsella sp. D33t1_170424_A12. The sequence goes on from NZ_JADNJJ010000118.1 coordinate 896, forward strand.
CAGGCTCGCCCGCGACCCCGGTCCGCCCGAGAGCTCGACGCCCCTCGTAAGACGCACCAAGCCCGTCCAGCATCGATCGCTTTCGGCCTGCACGCGTTCCTTGCACTGCGCGACCGTCGAGCTCGTATAGGACGCGGCGTCCGCGGGATGCACGGCCATATATCGCCTCAGCCTGTTCACAGCGTCGACCCCGTCGGGACCGCACGCCAGCTGCGGGTCCAGGCCCACCATGTTCAGCTCGACGGTCGCGTTGTACGCGATGTCGACGATGCATCGAGCGGCGTGCGCGACCCGGCGGCCCAGACCCGGCTCCGCATCGATCGCGTTGTAGTAGCCCGACCTCGTGGCGGGCGCGCGCGTTCCCTCGGAAGACGCGGACCGCGCCATGCGTCGCACGAACGCACACGCTTCCAGCACATCCGCCTCCGCCACGGCACACCCCGCCGCCGCGCCGTCCGCGCCCAGCGACCCGCCGTCCCCGATGAAGCGCTCGCACGCGCCGGCCAAGCGCTCCACGGCCTCGTTGATGCCGATGACGCGCGCGGAATTGCATCCGTCCACGTAGGTCATATCGCGTTCGACCACCGACAGAATCCTGATGAACGAGACCGCCTGCTCGACCTGGGCCGCATCCAGCGGCGACGGCAGGGCGCCGCCGTTGCCATAAAGCTTGTCGAAATGCAGGAAACGCTCGGGTTCGTCGAACACGATCGAATCGAAGAAGCAGTCCATCAGCGCATGGTAAACGTCGCGCGCGACGTCGCCGCCGCATCCGTCCGCCGCCAGCCGCGCGGCGACGTTCTCGTAATTCAAAAACGGCAGGGACGAGAAGCGGAACCCGTCCTTCGTCGCCGCCTCCAGCAGGTACTGCGTGATGGTTCTGCATTCATGGACCGCGGGCGCCGCGTCGGCAGCGGGCCGGGCGACGCCCCGTGCGACGTCGCGTCCCTTGAACGCGGGCCCCGTCGACGAGAACCGCGCCAGGACGATCTGGCCCTGGCGGATGAGCGACAGGATCTGCAGCGTCTGCTCGTCCAGCTCCTCGCCCTCGGCATGGGTGCCGCGCGAAAACAGCAGGCTCATCATCACCGGCGATGCGGCGAACTGGTTCATGGACACCACGACGACCCGGCCCCGGCGGATCGCATCGAACAGCGCCTGCTCGCCCAGCTCGATTTCCCAGGGAGCCTTTCGAACGCTATCCAGTTCGTACAGGTAGACCCATGGAAGGTCGACCCGCGCCATCGCATCACCCATCTGCAGCACCGTCCCCCTTCGGCTCGCCGTCATACGCAGCGGGGCACGGACCGCGCCGCGCGCGCCGTGCCCCGCTTGCAACCTCGCGTCTTAAAACTCCACGTTACCAAACTCGGACAGGATCAGGTCCTTGTTGTGGTCCTTCGCCCAGTCGATGTTCCACGGACTCGTGAACAGCAGCAGCTTGCCGCCGCGCATATCCTCGACGCGCAGCGTGTCGCGCGTGAGCGACAGGCCCGCGATGTCGATGCTATCGGGCTCGTTCAGAATCCAGCGGATATCGCTGTACGGCAGCGCCTGGCGGCGCACCTCCACGTGGTACTCGCTGCGCAGGCGCTGCTCGAGCACCTCGAACTGCAGCGTGCCCACCACGCCCACGATAACGCTCTCCATGCCGGCGCCCAGCTCGCGGAAGATCTGCACGGCGCCCTCCATGGCGAGCTGCTCCATACCCTTCACGAACTGCTTGCGCTTGAGCGTGTCGACCTGGGAGATACGGGCGAAATGCTCGGGCGCGAACGTGGGGATGCCGGCGAACTGCACGTGCTTCTTACCCGCGCACAGCGTATCGCCGATGCTGAAGATACCCGGGTCGAACAGGCCCACGATGTCGCCGGCATACGCCTCGTCGACGATCGCGCGGTCGTCGGCCATCATGGTGGTGCCGGTCGCCAGCTTGAGCTTGCGCCCGCCCTGCATATGGAAGGCCTCCATGCCGCGCTCGAACTTGCCCGAGCAGATGCGCACGAACGCGATGCGGTCACGGTGGTTCTTATCCATGTTCGCCTGGATCTTGAAGACGAATCCCGAGAACTCGTCGCGCGTGGGCTCGATCACGTCGCCGGTGAGCGCGTCCACATGCGCGGAGGGGCCGGGCGCCAGACGCAGGAAGTCCTTGAGGAACGGCTCGACGCCGAAGTTGGTGAGCGCACTTCCGAAGAACACGGGCGAGAGCTTGCCGGAAAGCACGGCGTCCAGGTCGAACTCGGAGTCGGCGCCGTCGAGCAGCTCGATATCGTCCATCAGGTTCTTGTGGTTGTCCTCGCCGATGAGGTCGTTCAGCGCCTCGTCGCCCAGCACGGCCTCGATCTCGTCGACCTTCTTGGTGCCGTTCGCGCGGCCATCGCCCTCGAACGCGAGCACGTGGCGACTCGCGCGGTCGAACACGCCGCGGAAGGTGCGGCCGTTGCCGATGGGCCAGTTCATGGGATACGTGCGGATACCCAGCACGTTCTCGACCTCTTCCATAAGGTCGAACGGATCGCGCGTCTCGCGGTCCATCTTGTTCACGAAGGTGAAGATGGGGATGCCGCGCAGGGCGCAGACGCGGAACAGCTTCTTGGTCTGCGCCTCGACGCCCTTGGCGCCGTCGATCACCATGACCGCGGCGTCGGCGGCCATGAGGGTACGGTACGTGTCCTCGGAGAAGTCCTGGTGGCCGGGGGTGTCGAGGATGTTGACGCAGCAGCCGCCGTAAGTGAACTGCAGCACCGACGACGTGACGGAGATGCCGCGCTGCTTCTCGATGTCCATCCAGTCGGACACGGCATGGCGGGCGTTCTGCTTGCCCTTTACGGAGCCGGCGCTCTGGATCGTGCCGGTGTACAGCAGGAGCTTCTCGGTCAACGTGGTCTTGCCGGCGTCCGGGTGCGAGATGATCGCGAACGTGCGGCGCGAGGAAATCTGGTCTGCAAGAGATGCCATGGGCGCGTGCGTCCCTTTCTAACGTGTCGGCGCGGACCTTCCCGCGCGATCTGCTCAAACGTACGTATTGTAGCGGCAAGAAGAAGCGCCCGTCGGGACGAAGACCCAGACGAGCGCATTATGCAGCGGATTTCCACGCTGCGCCTCCTCGTGGCGATGGAGGATGGCGCGGTTTATAGCCGTACGCGGAGCTCTCACCCTCGAAGTGAGTGGAATAATCTGGACCCCTTCGGTATACAAGCCATTTCGAGCAGCGCGCACCGTCGCTACCTGGGGAAATAAAATCGCCGCGTGCCGTCTATCCGGCACGCGGCGATTTTTCCACTCACTTCGGGGGTGAGAGCTCCGCCAAGCGGTCAAAAGAGCCGATTTCGAGCCCCACAGCCGTCCCCGACAAGCAGCCGTAACCCGCGGGCCGGATGGCAGCCTACGCGTCCTCGCCCAGCAGCCCGCGGGCATGCGCGATGGCGTCGTCGATGCTGCCGCAGAAGTGCTCGCGACCCACCAGGTCAACGAAGCCGGCGCGCTCCATCGTGCGCATGGGCTGCTCGTTCGCATGCGAGATGATGAGCTGCACGCCGTTCTCCGCGCAATACCCCTGCAGGTTCTCCAGCGCGTTCATGGCCGAAGCGTCCAGCGACGGCACGCCGCGCATGCGGATGATCAGGTACTTCGTGAACTCTTTCACCGAGATCTCGGCGATCTGGTCGGTCATTCCGAAGAACATGGGACCGTTGATCTCGTACACGCGAACGCTCTGGGGCAGCTCGCGCAGATGCGTGACCTCGGAGTCCTCGTCGCAATAGTACTTCCAACCGCGCACCTCGGTCTCGTCGCTCAAGCGCTTCATGAACAGCACGAGGGCCATCATCATGCCCGCGCCGATCGCCATGACCAGGTCGAACACCACGGTGAAGAGGAAGGTCACGGCGAGCACGGCCGCATCGCTCTTGGGCGCGGTGCGCACCAGGCGAACCACGGTGCGCCACCCCGACATGTTGTATGCCACCTGCAGCAAGATCGCCGCGATGCACGGCATGGGGATGAGCGCCGCATACGGCATGAGGAACACCATCACGGCCAGCAGCACGAGCGCGTGCACCATGCCCGAGATGGGCGTGCGGCCGCCCGCCTTGACGTTGGCCGCGGTACGCGCGATGGCGCCGGTTGCGGGGATGCCGCCGAACAGCACCGAGCCGATGTTGCCCACGCCCTGGGCGACGAGCTCCATGTTAGCGCGATGGTGCGAGCTGATCATGGAATCGGCCACCACGCAGGACAGCAGGGATTCGATAGCCGCGAGGATGGCGATGGTGAATCCGTTGGCGAACTGCGCGCGGAAAAGATCCAGGCTCATCTGCGGCATCTGGAACTGCGGCAGGCCGGCGTTGATGGTGTAGAGGTCGCCGATCGTGTTGACGTTGAGGTCCAGCCCGCTCACCAGGCCCACGCCCACCAGCACGGCCACCAAAGATCCGGGGATGCGCTTGCTCACGCGCGGCCACAGCGCGAGCACGGCCAGGCACGCGGCGCCCACCAGCAGCGCCTCGACGTTGAAGGTCGAGAAGTTGGCGGCCACGGCCGAGAGCTTATCCATGGTCTCGATAGCGGGTGTACCCGCGGGATACGTCAGGCCGAACAGGTCCTTGAGCTGGCCCGCCACGATGGTCACCGCGATGCCCGCAGTGAAGCCCGTGGTGATGGTATAGGGCACGAAGCGAATCAGGGCGCCCAGTCGAAAGACGCCCATGAGTATCAGCAGCACGCCGGCGATGATGGTGGCCATAACGAGACCGCCCATCCCGTCGGCCGCCACGATGCCGGCGACGATGGTGGCGAACGCCGCCGTGGGACCGGAGATCTGCACCGGGCTGCCGCCCAGCAGCGCGATGAGGAAGCCGGCGACGATAGCGGTGTAGAGGCCCTGCTCGGGTCCGACGCCCGACGCGATGGCCAGGGCGATGGACAGCGGCAGCGCCACGATGGCCACGACGACGCCCGCCACGATGTCGCGCGGGATCTGCCGCCTGAGGGTCTGGGGGTCCTGATGCTTGATGATGCTGAAGAGTATCGGCTTGATCTTGTCGCGCTTCATGCGGGCCTCGTTGCTTTCTGCTCGTGACGTGCGTACCGTGCGGCCAAGTCCTCGAAACGCGCGAACGCCCGACCTGGAAAAATCCCGGCCGGAAACGCATGAACATCATTTCGTTGTCATCGTGCTTAGACGCTGCTCCGTTATACCACACATCCCGCGCGATTCACCCCGCGCCCGACACATTCCAAGCGGGCGCGCGGCGAAGCGCGCCCTCTAATAGAGCGCCAGGATCGAACGCAGGTACGCCGCATACGCCTCGCGAACAGGCTGCGGCTCCTCGATGCTCACCTGCGTACCCAAGGTTGCAAGCCAGCCGTAGAACGTCGGCGCCTCCATCACGCGCACGCACACGCGCGCCGTCCCATCGTCCTGCGCGTCCACGGGGACGTCCCCGCCGAAGCGATCGACCACCGTGCTCATCGCGCTCGCCTGCACGCGCAGGATGACATCGACCGTCTTGCCGCCGTACATGCCGAACGCGCGCTGGCGATACTCGTCCACCTTGAACGACGCGATGCGCTCGTTGCGCGTCGCCTCCTGCTCCGACACCTCGATATACTTCATGCGGTCCACGCGGTACGTGGCGAAATCCGCGTGCTTGTCATTCCAAACCACCAGGTAGTACTCGTCATCCACATACATAAGCTGGACCGGCGTCTCCGCATACACCGCGCCGTCGCGCTGCCACACCCGCTCCTTGCGCTCGTTGTATTTGAAGTACTTGAACTCCACCTTGCGCTTTGCGTCCATAGCGCGCTGGATACCGTCGATGTTGTAGTACACCGACTCGTTCTGCGATTTGATGCGCCCCTCGACATGAATCCGGCGCCCGAGGGCGCGGGCCATGTACTCGCTGCCCAGCTTGCCCACCGACCTCACCAACGCATCGCTCTTCGTCTTCGTGAGAAACCGCGACGACTGCACCGCGTCGGCAAGCAGAAGCAGCTCGGGCTCCTGGAACGCGCGCGTGGCCAACCCGTACTCGACGGGACGGCGATCGCGGAACTGCACGATGTCGTAGCCGAAGTCGCGCAGGCACCCGATGTCGCGGTAGAGCGTCTTGCGCTCCACGCTAACCCCGCATTCGGCGAGCTTCTCGATGAGCTGCGGACCGGTGAGCCCGTGCTCGGCATCGGTCTGGCGTTCGAAGATCCGGGCGAGGTGCAGGAGCTTGAGCTTGCTTGCGACGACGGCGGCCATGGGATTCCCTTCGCTGGGTATTCTGATGGACACCATTATAGAATGCCCCGTGCAAGCACCCCATGGAACAGGCCCCGCAATCCGCGGACGGCGACGCGGCCCACGCTCCCTACGGCAGCAACCCGTCGAAGTCTCGAACATAGGGGCCGCACATCCCCAGCGCCGCGAGGTCGTCCATGCTGCGTATGCCGAAGCTCGCTAGAAAACGGCGGACCCGGTCGCGCGATTGTGCGCGATCGCCCAGGTCGCCGGCACTGTAAAGCTCCCCAACCGCCACCGCGGCCCCCATCTTGAAATAGTCGTTTTCGCTCAGCCACGCCGGGACGGCTTCGCCCGGACCGCGAACGGATTCGTGCATGACGGCCATGTTGCCTCCTTCGATCACCTTGTGCCTCAGGCTAACCCGACGCGCGGACATCGCCCCGAGTGCATGGGTGTCCACTGCACGGTACTCTCGGAATCGTATGCGCACCTAGGATAGGGTCATGCACGACTCCAGGGTTGCAGCCGCGCCGGCCGCGCGCGGCACACGATTCGAAAGGAAGCAACATGGCATCGCACGCCACCATCGCACGGAGCCAGACCCCGTCGGTCACCCGGACCACCGGCACCGAGCAGCGCATCGTCCAGGAGTTCCTCACGGATTTCGCCATCGATCAGGCGCTGGCCTCGGCGCGCTCGATCACCGGCGAGAACCCAAGCGCAGACGATGGCAACCAAGCCATCAAGGTCGCCGTCTCGCTCGCCTGGCAAGACCTTCTCATGGAGTGCCCCGGCTGGGCAAGGCGACTGCATAACCCGCTGGTCGATTTTGCGGTCCTCGCCTCCCTCTGCGAGCAGCGCGTACGCCGCCGCGCCTTCGGACACCGCTGACCGGCGCCGACGAACGCACCCGCCAGCGCGACGCGCAGCCGCGTCGTCACCCCTGCGCCAGCGCGCCGCGCGCCAAACCCGAATACTTCGCCACGAACCAGTCGCCGTGCTCCCACCACAGCTCGCGCCGCTGCCCCGCCACGCAAACCACCCAGCAGATGCACAGGTTGCCGAACGACCTCCGGCCGAACTCGCGGCGATCATAAATGCTGGTGACCACCCACGAGCGGCCATCGGACCAATGGATGCGCCGAGGCCGGACGCGCCGCTCGGTCACCAACCCGCCCTCGATGCTGTAGTCCACGCGCACGGGTACGCGCTCGCTCTCGCGCGGGATACCGCACGTGCCCGCAAGCGATGCCCGTTGTTGATACGCCACCGCCATACTGCTACCTCCTTGGTCGAACCGCCGTTGCAGACACCAACCATAGGGGGTCGCTCGGACACGGCAGCCCTACCGGGCGCGCTCGAGTTTCCAGATCGAATAGTGCTGCGGGCAGCCGTATACCTCGAAGGAGCGCCGCCGGCCCTCGCAAAACTCGTGGAAGAACCCCTCTTCCCGCAACTTCCAGCCCGGCCGCCCCAGATAGGCGTAGTTCTCGCCGTTATCAGACATATGCACCAGCAGCACCGAGGCTCCGGCCTCGCGCTCCAGCGTGTCGAGAAACCGCGCCAGCACCGCGCTATCGAACGGGTTGAACAGGTAGAAATGGGTATAGGACGACAGCGGCATATCCAGGGCGCTGCCGGAAACGACCGCAAGGCCATCGTGCGCGCGCGTCCAAGCCGCGGCACGCGCCGCCAGCTCGGCATCGAGCTCCACGCCCGTCACCCGCCCGGGCAGGCGCATCGCCGCATGGCACGCCAGCATGC
>NZ_JADNJJ010000119.1:0-4575 GCF_015554865.1 Collinsella sp. D33t1_170424_A12
GGAGTTACAATGATGCCCATCGAAGATAAAAACACAGTGCCCGTCGGGTAGTCGGGCCGTGGGCGAGCGCCCGCCAGTAACCTGCCTCCTTGGTTGTCCCTTCTTCGCGTAGCCCTACATAGAAGGAGGTCGCGGCTATGCGAAAGAGTGAGGTCTCATCGACCCTGACGGTCTATCACGACGGTCAGTTCTGGGTGGGCGTGGTCGAGCATGTCGAGAGCGGCATGTTGAGTGTTGCGCGCGTGGTGTTTGGTGCAGAGCCTTCGAATGAAGAGGTCTATGCGTGGGTGCTTGAGCGCTGGTCGAGCCTGCGCCTGAGTGCGGAGACGGAGCCTGTTGGGCCACGTGCCGGGCGGTTGCCCGGCAACCCCAAGCGTCGTGCCCGCGCGGCGGCCAAGGCGATGCGCCAGCACGGATCATCGACTGCTTCGCAACTGGCTCTCGCTCGCGAGCGAGAGCGTGTCAAGGATGGGCGGCGAGAAGACCGGGCGGCGCGGCGTCAGGATGAAGCGCGCTCTCGCTGGGAAGATCGGCGTGAAAGGAAGCGTCGCAAGCATCGTGGTAAATAGGCGCCACATGACTGGCTAGGCATTTCTCTTCCACCTGCGGAGCGTCGGTAGGATGGCGCCTAGGAGCGACGCGCACTCGTCCACGGACCAGTCCATGTTCTGGGCCATGCGCGGTGCGCAGTCCTCGATCATCTCTTCCATCGTAGTCTCGTAGGTATACGCGCCCTCGTCGTAGCAACAGCGGCAGAACTCGTCGGTCTCGGTTCCATCCGCCTCGTGTCCATGCTGGCCCGGCTCGGTGAACATCATGCCGCAGCTTTGGCAGTAGTGCTCGGGCATGTCGAGCAACGGGCTGTTGCTCGGAGGGGGGTTGGTTCCAATTCCCGTGCTATGCCTTCCTTCTCGTGGCGATAGCTCCCGCGACGGCGGCGAGCAGGACGATGGGCGCGGCCCGCGCAAAGATCCATTCGAACCCGTGGAGCAACGTTGCAGCCACCGCGTATTCCGGATTGGAGAAATCCCACTCGAGATATGAGCCGCCGATCGCTTCCAACGCGAGGAGGACAAGTGCCGTGACGGCGGCGATAGCGATGCAAAGGGCGTGCAGCAAACGTCGCTTGGATTCCTGTGCTCGTGCGAACTGCTCGTTCAGCACCTCGAGTTTCTCGGAGAGCGCCTGCAGGCCCTCCGGCTCGGATGCGGGGACGGTCTCGCCCAGCAGCGTGCTCACCGGGGTGCCGAGTACCTCGCCGAGCGCGAGGAGCATCTCGGCATCGGGTACCGACAGTCCGCGCTCCCATTTGGAAACCGTCTGCCTCACCACGTTCAGCTTGAGCGCGAGCTCTTCTTGCGAGAGGCCCTTCGATTTTCTGAGGGCCTGGATGTTTTCGTTGAGCATGGGGCTTCCTTTCTCTTGCCTGCCTCGAGCGTTGTGGCAAGCGTGCGCCTGATGGGCCCGTTGCGGCAAGCAACGGGTGCTACCACTGCCTCGGTGCTATGTCGACCCGGTCTTCCGCTCGAACGACGGTGTGCGCGGTCCGGCATGCCTCGCTCCTCGACCTTGAGATATGGAAGCCCCGCCTGCGGGCAGCCGATACGGCGCCTGCGGGCGGGGGTGAATGCATCGATGTGCGGCGACGCTTACAGCATCGCACCGAGGATGGCCTGCTCGGCACCTTCCGACGGCGCCCACGTTCCATCTTCGTTCTTCGAGTAATCGAAGGTGATGTCGCTTTCCTCCGTGGGCGTGGCTTCGATGGCTGCCATCATCAGCTCGCCTCCCTTGGCGTACAGCTCCTCTTCGGTTGGAACCGCGGTCGGATCGATGGAGGCGATCCACTCCTCGTAATCTTCGGTAAAGGAGGTCATGGCGTCGGTGAGGGGCTTCATCTTGACTTTCACATCGGCCGTTGCGGTGCCTGCTTTCTCGTCGACGGTTATCTCACCGATCTCGTAGGTGAAATCGCTGAAGTAGCCTTCCGCGAATTCCTTCGCATCAAGGTCCAGCAGCTCGAACGAACTGCCCGTGGCATCGGCGATGCTGTCGACGAATTCCTCGTTATCGGGAGAGATGGTGTCGAATGCTGCGGTGAGGTCGGTGCGAATCTGGTCTTCGATCGAGGGGCCTCCGCATGCGCTCAAAAGGATGGCGCACGCGACCGCGAGGGTTGCGAGCGGCGCGGCGAGGAATCTTTTCTTCATGATCTTCTCCGTTCGTTCGGATGGATGCGGGGCGCGGAACGGTCCCGTCCACATTATGGGAACATCGTATCCGCCGATGACCGGGCCGGGCGGGGACGCGTTTCTATTGCCGACAGACGGCATGGGAATTCCGGCAAGCGCGATGCCGGAGAGCGGGACGGCTTCGAGTCTGCCTACGTGGCCCGATGGTCGCTTGATTTGCGGGGTGAATTGTTGCCATAGCGTAATCTACCTGGGGTTTGCAACCGCAAGGTGCCTACAGGTTGCGTAAAATGAAGCCTCAAGTTGGTGGTTTTCGCCGTGCGGCAACCGTAGTGTGTAAGTCGCCGGCAGGAAAAACGCCAAACGCTGGGTGTCGAGTTCGGGCGCTGCATTGAGTTGGATCGCGCCGTTCGGACTCTCGTCCCAGCCAACGAGAGGACCCATCATGAGCTTCCGCACCAACCTGCAATATCTGCGCGCAGAGCGCCGCATGACCCAGGAGCAACTCGCTATGTTGCTCGGGGTATCCCGTCAATCCGTCACCAAATGGGAGGCCGAGAAGTCCTACCCGGAGATGGACAAGCTCATCAAGATGTGCCAGATCTTCGAGTGCTCGCTGGACGATCTGGTGACCGGGGACGTGTCCGGTCGCGGGGTTTCTGGCCGGGAGGACCTGGACGGCCGCTCCGTGGCGTACGCGCCCTCACCGATTGTCGACGGCGACATGCCCGCCGCCTCGTTGGCCGTCGCTGCGCACGACGCTTCGCTCGGCGCTCCCGCGGGGTCTGCGCGCGCATTTCCCATCGGTGGCGCGTGCGCTATTCCAGCAGGACCGGCGACGGATGTATGCGGCTACGACGAGCACATGGTCGCCTTCTCGCGCAAAATTGCGATCGGCGTCGTGCTTTTCATCCTCGGTGCGGCGGCAGCCATCTTCACCGACGAGGTCATGCATTCGGACGGTATCGTCCTCCTGGCTACGTTCGCGTTCGTTGCCGCCGGCCTCGCGTTTACCATTCCCGCGGGGATCGACCACGCCGCATTTGCCAAAGCGCACCCCTACGTCGCGGATTTCTACACGGCGGAGGAGAAGGCGACGGCTCGACGCCGCGCCTCGATCGCGATCGTCGCCGGCATCACGATGATCTTGCTCGGGGTTGCCGTGGCCGGTTTGTTCGAGGTCGAGTCCAACGTGCAGGTATACGGCGATTCGCTGATGATGGTGCTGGTCGCGCTCGGCGTCGGGACGATCGTCCACTGGGGCATGCTCTGGGGGCGCACGGACCTTGCGGACTACAACAAGGAATGGCTCGAGGCCGTTGAGCTGAGCGATGACGAGCTGGCGCAGCTCGACCAACAGAGCCGCGAGGCGTACCTGCGCGCTAACAACCCCAGGCGTCGCGGCGCCGCCGATCGCAAGGGGAAGGCCTGCATGGTGATCATGCTCGTCGCCACGATGATGGCGCTGGTATGGCTTTTCGCCGCGTCCGCCATGGGTGCGTCCGAGGGCGTCTCCGGCTTGTTCTGGCTTCCCTGGGTCGTCGGCAGCCTGGCTAGCGGAATCGCCTTGATCGTGATCGATGACGACGATGATGCCCGGGCCGAGGACGGACGCTGATTTCAATCGAAAGCCTCGATTTCGTGGCTGTCCCTCATTTGAGGCGCGCGCCCCGCGACACCGAGCATTCGGCTGCCGTGGGGCGCGTCCGTCTAGTTCAGCAGCCCCCACGTGATATAGCCGATCACGCCGCCGATGAGTGCGGCGGCGATGAAGGCCAGCAGGTCATACGCCAGCCGGTGCTTCGTCGGCCACGAGCGACGGGGGAGGGCGCGTGGGTCGCGCTCGATGTCGGCCTCGCCGTTCATGAATGCGAGGATCTCGCGGTAGGTCACCAGGTCGTTCTCGAGCTTGATGCGCTCCAGGACCGTCGCGACGAGAAACGCGCCAACCGCCGGGGCAAACACCATCCCCGCTGCAGGGCCCGTGCCCCAAGCCCTTTCCAGCCAAGTAAAGGCGGGCGACAACAGCAGGGCAAATGCCAAGAAAAGTAGTGCGACCATGAGCAGGGCGAGCCGTACCATGCGCTTTCCCGCGAGCTTGCGGTCCCTCTCGACAGCCTCTTCCATAACGGTCACGTCTCCCTTCACGAGCGTGTCTATGGAGGTGTCGAACAGGATGCTCAGCATGAGCAGGCTCTGGACGTCCGGATACGTCTTGTCCCGCTCCCAGTTGGAGATCGTCTGGCGCGATACATAGAGTTTCTCGGCGAGCTGCTCTTGCGAGAGGCCCATCGCCTCGCGTCGCGTCTTGATCTGGTTGCTGATGTCCATCGTCACCTCCCGGTCGTGGGGGAGCGTCTCGCGGATATGCCGCGGGCGCTAT
>NZ_JADNJJ010000120.1:0-1417 GCF_015554865.1 Collinsella sp. D33t1_170424_A12
AATATTGTGATTTTATATACTTACTTGAAGATAGTGAAGAAGAAATAGGAACAAATTTTGGAGAAGATATATTAAGATTATCTTTTATTAAGGAATATTCTAAAGAGATTGGTTGTTCTGAAATGTTTTTAATAACTGATAAAGGTAATCCTAGAGCTTGCCATGTATATGAAAAATTAGGTGGTAAAAATGATTATAAAGATGAAATAGTATATGTATATGATTATGAAAAAGGTGATAAATAAATGAATATAGTTGAAAATGAAATATGTATAAGAACTTTAATAGATGATGATTTTCCTTTGATGTTAAAATGGTTAACTGATGAAAGAGTATTAGAATTTTATGGTGGTAGAGATAAAAAATATACATTAGAATCATTAAAAAAACATTATACAGAGCCTTGGGAAGATGAAGTTTTTAGAGTAATTATTGAATATAACAATGTTCCTATTGGATATGGACAAATATATAAAATGTATGATGAGTTATATACTGATTATCATTATCCAAAAACTGATGAGATAGTCTATGGTATGGATCAATTTATAGGAGAGCCAAATTATTGGAGTAAAGGAATTGGTACAAGATATATTAAATTGATTTTTGAATTTTTGAAAAAAGAAAGAAATGCTAATGCAGTTATTTTAGACCCTCATAAAAATAATCCAAGAGCAATAAGGGCATACCAAAAATCTGGTTTTAGAATTATTGAAGATTTGCCAGAACATGAATTACACGAGGGCAAAAAAGAAGATTGTTATTTAATGGAATATAGATATGATGATAATGCCACAAATGTTAAGGCAATGAAATATTTAATTGAGCATTACTTTGATAATTTCAAAGTAGATAGTATTGAAATAATCGGTAGTGGTTATGATAGTGTGGCATATTTAGTTAATAATGAATACATTTTTAAAACAAAATTTAGTACTAATAAGAAAAAAGGTTATGCAAAAGAAAAAGCAATATATAATTTTTTAAATACAAATTTAGAAACTAATGTAAAAATTCCTAATATTGAATATTCGTATATTAGTGATGAATTATCTATACTAGGTTATAAAGAAATTAAAGGAACTTTTTTAACACCAGAAATTTATTCTACTATGTCAGAAGAAGAACAAAATTTGTTAAAACGAGATATTGCCAGTTTTTTAAGACAAATGCACGGTTTAGATTATACAGATATTAGTGAATGTACTATTGATAATAAACAAAATGTATTAGAAGAGTATATATTGTTGCGTGAAACTATTTATAATGATTTAACTGATATAGAAAAAGATTATATAGAAAGTTTTATGGAAAGACTAAATGCAACAACAGTTTTTGATGGTAAAAAGTGTTTATGCCATAATGATTTTAGTTGTAATCATCTATTGTTAGATGGCAATAATAGATTAACTGGAAT
>NZ_JADNJJ010000121.1:0-23527 GCF_015554865.1 Collinsella sp. D33t1_170424_A12
AATATTGTGATTTTATATACTTACTTGAAGATAGTGAAGAAGAAATAGGAACAAATTTTGGAGAAGATATATTAAGAATGTATGGAAATATAGATATTGAGAAAGCAAAAGAATATCAAGATATAGTTGAAGAATATTATCCTATTGAAACTATTGTTTATGGAATTAAAAATATTAAACAGGAATTTATCGAAAATGGTAGAAAAGAAATTTATAAAAGGACTTATAAAGATTGATTATATAATATATGAAAAGCTATTATAAAAGACATTAGTATTAAATAGTTTAAAAAAATGAAAAATAATAAAGGAAGTGAGTCAAGTCCAGACTCCTGTGTAAAATGCTATACAATGTTTTTACCATTTCTACTTATCAAAATTGATGTATTTTCTTGAAGAATAAATCCATTCATCATGTAGGTCCATAAGAACGGCTCCAATTAAGCGATTGGCTGATGTTTGATTGGGGAAGATGCGAATAATCTTTTCTCTTCTGCGTACTTCTTGATTCAGTCGTTCAATTAGATTGGTACTCTTTAGTCGATTGTGGGAATTTCCTTGGGTGGGCGTGAAGTGCGCGACCGCTTGCACATTCGCGCCCATGAGCGACAGCGGCACCCACGCCCCGCCCAAAAACGACATGACCATGCCGCCCAGGTTGGCGATCGCGTTGAGTGCCTCCTCCCTAAAGCCGCATTGCGCGAGCGTGTAGGCGAGCGAGAGCGGGACGAGTGCGAACGCGCAAAGCGACGCGATGGCGAGCGCCACCTGCGCGCCTGCGCTCGGAAGCAGTGCGCCTGCCCCGGAGGCGCCGATGCCGACGAGTGCGACCCATGCGCACACGCCGAGCGCCAGCACCGCGCGCATGGTGGTCGCGCCGTGTGTTTCTGGGGCGGAGCTTGCGTGTGCGGGCGCTCTGTCTGCGTTGGCGGGGCTGCTGTCGTGGCGGACAAGCATGCTGCTTGCCCAGCGCGACTTGCGGCATCGGACCCGCGATGAGTTTCGCGCGCACGAGCTGTTCGGTGCGGAGGGATCGAGCGGTGTCGTGGCGGCGGATGGCTGTTCTGAGCCTAGCGCGGATGCGGTATCCGAGTGCGCCGTAGCTGACGTGGATGTTGCCGCGCGCTCGCCCGAAGGGCGCTGTCGTCCGCCTTTTCGGAGTTGACCGAGCGCGAATATGAGGTGGTGCGCTTGGTTGCCGAGGGTCTGGACAACCATGAGATCTCCGCCGCCGCGTTCATCAGCGAAGGCACGGTGCGCAATCGAATCAGTTCCGTTCTTCAAAAGACCGGGCACAAAAATCGCACCCAGCTTGCCGTCGCCTGGTGGCAAGCACGCGAGCGATAGCAGAATCGATCGCCCGATGGCTCGTGTGGCCCATCCATGCCGGTCGGATCAAACATGATTTCAATGGCGTCGTTGAGCACGGGTGCCCTAGTTGAGCGGGTGCCGATTCAAATGGAGCTGAACGAGTTGGCTCATCCTTCTGCTGATATACTAAAGAAGTTCTTACTCAATTTAGGAAGAATAGAGGTATATCATGCCGAAGATTATTTCTAGCTCGACGTTGCGCAATGGATACAACGAGGTATCGGCATGGTGCCGTGAAAAGCAGGAGCCCGTTTTTGTGACCAAGAACGGTGCTGGCGATCTTGCGGTCATGGACATCGAGTCGTATGAGCAGCTCATGGCGCGCCTCGATTTGCTGAAAAGCCTGGCGGAGGGTCATCGCGACGTACTTGAGGGACGAACTCACCCTGCACGTGAGGGTGTTTCGCGCTTGCGTGAAGAGTTTGGCTTATAGCCGTGTTCACCGTGGTGGAGGCGGATGCGGCAATGGAGGATATGCGAGAAACGCTTGCGTATCTGAAGTACCGCACGGGTGGCAAGCAGGCCGGTGCCAGATTGCTCGATGCGTACGAGAGACTTATCGGGGTACTTGAGGCGACCCCTTTCGCATATCCGCTTGCGGTCGATCCCATTGTCTCGTCTTTGGGGTATCGCTGGGCTCTCATCAGGTCTTACATCGTTTTGTATACCGTGAACGAGAGCGAGCGCGTTGTTGCCATTGAGCGCATTGAACATGAATCGAGAAATTGGCGCGCGTTACTTGGGTGACGTTTTGGCGAACGTGGTTTTGTGGGTGTGCGCGAAGGGGGTATTTTGCGTCTCGTGCGTTTCGATCCTTCCCGGAAAGCCATGCAAACCGCAGCCGCTCTTCAAAGGGGTGCCCTTGCAACGGTGTGTGGCGCATATGCAACGACATGTTGCGGAAATTGACGTGCCCAATTGGTGGTGTGCAACCGCAGGCGCGCAGATAGTTGATGCTGCGGGTCAGCCGGAATCGGTGCGAGCCGGCCGCTCAGGCTCCGATGCTGACGTGCCGCTATCATAGCTCCATAACTACCAAGGAGGCATTTGTCATGGACGACACCATGGATGAGGCAACGAAGTTTGCGGACCGTCTGTTCGACTTGCGTCGTAAGGCGGGGTATTCGCAGGAGCAGCTCGCGGACCTGCTGGGCGTGTCCCGGCAGGCGATCTCGAAGTGGGAGGGCGCTCAGGGGCGTCCCGAGGTCGACAACGTGGTCAAGCTGTCGCAAATCTACCGAGTGAGTACCGATTATATTCTTACGGGGTCCGCAAGCGTGCCCTCGGCGTGCGAGACGTCACCGACTCCCTCGCCGCGCGAGCTGTCGCGCGAATACCGCTTTGCCCTCAGCGCCCTCATGGTCATCGCGGGGACGGCGCTCGTGTTCGTGCTGGTGGTCTCGATCTTGGCCATTCTTTCGATGGTGCTTACCGGCGGTGCGGGCATCCCGGGATGGAAGTAGCGGATACGCGGTCGTTCGCACGGGGCGATGCGCCCATCCGGGTTTTGCTGTGAGGCAATAGGTGTATTAGCTCGTAAAGGTCGTGGTTCGATGTGAGAGATATCACGATATCGTGATATCATAGGTAAAACTGTTTCAGAGTTAGGAGGACGCTCATGCCAGTGCTGGCACGGTTTTACGGCATAGTAATTCGCATGTACTTTTTGGGATCGGAGCACAATCCTCCGCATATCCATGCCATTTATGGGGAAGACACAGCCGCCTTTGACATCAGATCTGGCGAAATAATAGACGGTCATCTTCCGAAGCGCGCTGCCTCATTGGTGAAAGAGTGGATGACGTTGCACAAGGATGAGCTTATTGAAATGTGGGAGACCCAAGAATTCAAGAAGCTCGATTCACTTGAATAGGAGGTGCCTGTGTTTCACAAAGTGAAAGAAGTTGTTCCTTTGCAGGACATGAGGCTATGTGTGCGTTTTGCAAATGGATCGACAAAGGAATATGACGCAGAGAAGCTTGCCGCTCGATTTCCTCAGTTTGCCGCTTTGGAAGATGAGCGCCTCTTTGAGGAAGTGCAAGTTGATGTCGGTGGCTATGGCATCGTTTGGAACGACGATCTCGACCTTTCTTGCGATGAGCTTTGGAAAAACGGTGTCGACGTGAAGACGCCTTTTGACGGACTCATGGCGTTTTCCGATGCAAGTGAGCTTTGGGGCCTGAGCGAGTCTGCCCTGCGTAAGGCTGTGGCATATGGAAAGATAGAAGCGGGGATTGACGCACGTAAATTTGGTAAGCAGTGGGTTGTGACCCAAGAGGCAATGAGGCGAGAGTACGGTAATCCGGTCGAGGTGCTCCGGTAATTTCGATATGTCGTTATCGCAAGGCGGAGCTTTGGCTTCTGTTGGTTTAAGCAGGGTGGCTCAACGATCGGAGCCACCCTGCTCAACTTTGCAAAGCTTCTAAGGTCGCTGAGCAACGAGCGACGCAGCTAGGCCCCCCAGACCTCCTCGGCGATGCTGCGCACGAGCGCGATCTTGGCCCACTGCTCGTCCTCGGTGAGCTTGTTGCCGATCTCGCAGCTGGCAAAGCCGCACTGCGGGGAGAGGCAGAGGTCCTCGAGCGGGACGAAGCGCGCGGCCTCGTGGATGCGCGCGATCACGGCGTCGCGGTCCTCCAACTCAGGGCGCTTGGTGGTCACCAGTCCGAGGACGACCTTCTTGCCCGGCGCCACGTGCGCGAGCGGCTCGAAGCCGCCGGAGCGCTCGTCGTCGAACTCCAGGTAGAAGGCGTCGACGTTCTCGCGCGCGAACAGGATGGGGGCCACCAGGTCGTACGGGCCACTCGAGGCGTGGGTGGAGTGATAGTTGCCGCGGCACACGTGCGTGGTGATGGCCATGTCGGCGGGACGCCCATCGAGCGCGAGGTTGTTCACGCGCAGGTACTTCTCGGCCTCGGCCTCGGGCGTGGAGCCGGCGGCGCGGATGCCCGCCTGGAAGTGCTCGTCAACGAGCGCGCCCCAGGTGCAGTCATCGAGCTGCAGATTGCGGCAGCCCGCGGCGTAAAGTTCGGCGATCACGGTGCGGTACGCGGCGCCGATATCCTCGAGCAGCTCGTCCTCGTTCGGGTAGAAGCTGCGCGTGCGCTCGGCCGCCGCCTCGTCACGGTAAAGTTCGAGCAGGAGCTGGGCGGGGGCGGGGATGGTCTGCTTGGCCGTGTGCCCCGGCTCCTCGAGCGCCTGCACGAACTTGAAATGCTCGACGAAGGGATGGTTCTCGCCGGAGATCTTGCCGGTGAGGACGGCCGAGCCGTGCGTGGTCTCCTCGCCCACGAAGAAATAGCCGTGGTCGAGCTCCACGTGCTCAATTCCGCCGAGTCCCCACATGAAGTCGAGGTGCCAGTAGGAGCGGCGGAACTCTCCGTCGGTGAGCAGCGGCAGGCCGGCGGCCTTCTGCTTGGAGACGAGCTCGGCGATGCAGGCGTCCTCGACGCGGGCGAGCCCGGCGTCGTCGAGCGTCCCCGCGGCGTGTGCGGCTCGGGCCTCCTTGAGCGCCTCCGGGCGCAGGAAGCTACCGACGACGTCGAATCGGGTGGGTGCGATGGCGGCCATGATGGGTTCCTTTCGATAGATGCGATATCTGATGAAAGGAGTATGCGGGACGCGCATCCGATTGGGAAATACTTAAAACAATCTAATATCGATAGGAAAAACCTATGGAGATAGGTGGGTAACGAAGGCTTTCGATCCCATGGTCATCACGGGATATGAGTCCGGATAGCCTCGACGAACGCCTTCCCATAGCGGGAGAGGTGGGTGTCGCGCCGCGTGACGATGCCGACTTCCATGCGGTCGTCGACCTCGAGTGGGACGGCGATGATGTCCTCGCCGTTGAGCTCGTGCGAGATCACACCCGAGCACACCGTGTAACCATCGAGGCCTATGAGCAGGTTGAACAGGGTCGCGCGGTCGCGCACGCGAATGTTCTTGGAACGGCCGAGCGTGGACAACGGTTCCTCGGAGAAGTAGAACGAGTTGAAATCCCCCTGCTCGTAGGAGAGGTACGGATAGCCTGCAAGATCCTCGAGCGTGACCGAGGCACGTTCCGACAGGGGATGGGTCGAGGAGAGGAACACGTGCGCGGCGCATGAGAACAAGGGCTTGAATTCGAGATCCTCGGCGCGCAGCATGCGGCCGATCACGTCGCGATTGGCATCAGATAGGTAAATCACGCCGAGTTCGCTCTTCATATGGGCGACGTCCTCGATGATCTCGTGCGTCTGCTCCTCGCGCAGGGTGAACTCGTAGCGCGCGGCGTCGTATGCGCGGATCACGTCGACGAAGGCATTCACAGCGAACGAGTAGTGCTGGCAGGAGACAGCGAAGCGGGGCACGGGTTCGGTGTCGCGTTTGTAGCGCTCCTCGAGCAGGTCCGCCTGTTCGAGCACTTGACGGGCATAGCCGAGGAACGTCTGGCCCTCGGTGGTGGTCACCATGCCCTTGCTCGTCCGATCGAACACCGTGATGCCCATCTCGCGTTCCAAATCGCGCACGGCGGCGGTCACGCTCGGTTGCGATACGAAAAGCCGCCGCGCCGCCTCGGTGACGCTGCCGCACGAGGCCACCTCGACGATGTATCTGAGTTGTTGGAGTTTCATGGGTTGCCTCTCATCGATGGTGGGGTGCACCGGTCTCGAGAGCACTTTACAGCTCTTTAATCAAATTTCATACTGAAGGGGGCTCACATGGTTAAACAAACAGCTGGTCGGGACGCTCTGGTTTTACGGGCGCATGGACGTCGCGCTGATGGGTCGCCGCACCTTCGCCGAGGTCGTGTGCGCGCGCTAAGTCCTGGCGCTGTTCCCGGTCGGTATCATGAGCGACATAATTGCGCTCAAAATCTTCCAAAAAGCCGACGCGCGTGATGCCGGCTTGCGTTTGATGAAGACGGGCAAGGGCAAATCGCCTCGTCTTGGCGCCATCCTCGCCACCTCAATTTAGGGACAGTCCCTAAATTGAGGTGGAGGTCAGCCTCATTTCAAGGTGTTAAGGCCGCATGATTTTTGTGCTTACATCATCTTTTGCTGTGATTTTATTGGCACGGGAGAGCGCTGTAGTATATCACGATACCGTGATATACTACAGTTAACCTAGCTTTAGGAGGTCAAACATGCCTGTGCTTGCGCGCTTTTACGGCATCGTCATCCGCATGTATTTCCTCGGCGCCGAGCATAACCCTACGCATATTCATGCTATTTACGAGACGATACCGCTGCGTTCGATATTCGGACTGGCGAGATGCTCGACGGCAATCTTCCGCCCCGCGCCGCGGCACTCGTGAGGGAATGGATGTCTTTGCATGCGGAAGAGCTTTTGCGCATGTGGGAAACCCAGGAGTTTAATAAGATTGATTCCTTGGAGTAGGAGGCTGCGATGTTTCACAAGGTGAAGGAAGTTTTTCCGTTACCGGACATGAGGCTTTGCGTGCGCTTTGCGAACGGCTCTACGAAGCAGTACAACGTCGGCAGTCTGATGGACCGCCTTCCCATGTTTGAGGCGCTGAAAGATGCTCATCTATTTGAGGACGTCCAGGTTGATGTGGGCGGCTATGGTGTTGTCTGGAATGACGAACTTGACCTTTCATGCGATGAGCTTTGGGATCACGGCATTGAAGTTCAGACTCCTTTCGACGGTCTGATGTCCTTCTCGGATGCGAGCGAGCTTTGGGGCTTGAGCGAATCGGCTCTTCGTAAGGCGGTTGCATACGGCAAAATCATCCCTAGTGTCGATGTCCGTAAATTCGGCAAGCAGTGGGTCGTGACGCGAGATGCCATGTATCGCGAGTACGGTGACCCCGAAAAAACACAGCCCGCTGCATAGCGAGTACTCAACTTACATGGGTATTTTGGCGGGATGCTGATACTACCGCTGCATGTGCGAATAGAGGGCAACTGCGATGACGCCGGTGATTCCCGAAAAGACGAGCGCCGGCAGGACGAGTGTATGCAGGGCGGTTGCACTGCTTATGTGCATCCAGAGCCCGGCGTGAATCGGCAATATCATCGTTGGGAACGAGAGTTGCGCCACGCAGGCGGCGATGAAGCCGACCGCCATGATCCCGAACGCCGCAGCGCGGTTGGGGATGAGGCGGTACAGCGCGAGCGCGCAGGCGATGAATGATTCGTTGACGGTCAAGGCGAGTGCAAGTCGGGGCGCGAGCGACGCGAGGACTGCCCCGAGGAGGTTCGCCTGCCCTACCCGCAGGCTCAGCGCGATTGCAATCGCGACGACGGTGGCGGCGTAGAGGACCTGTACGGGAAGTGATGCGGTGAGAAGGTCGCCAACTGCCAGTCGCCAAGGCGATGTGCCGCGCGCCAGCGAGACCGCTCGGGCGTCCGTCGCATAGAGGGCCCCGCAAAGGCGTCCGCATACCGCCAGCGTAGTGAACGGCAGGAAAGCCGTTCCGGCAAGTGCCGAGCACGTAAGCGCCTCGACAGCCGCTGCCTCGGCATTCATGGTCCAATATGCGGGGTCGGGCGCAAAACCGATACCCGAATCCTCGGTGAGGGCGAACATCCACGAGCCGCTGCCGGCGAACAGAAAGACGAGGCATGTAATCGCAGTTCCGGCGAGTGCCAGAAGCCCAAGATGAGCTCGCACGCCCACAAGGAGCGACGTCGTCGTAACGCGGGGGTGCTGGGCGGGGGCGCGTCGCGGGCCGGTGGGTTTGGGGACCGAGTTGCCCCGCGCCCCGGCGGCTTTGGCGAGCGCGTTGCGATCGGGAGAGGCGCCATGATTGAGGAACGCGAGATTCCGTGCGGACGGGCATTGCTTTTCGTAATTCATCGACACGCCTCCTGGCAATTGCAAATCGCATACGTAAGTACCGAGGCGATGACACAAGTGCCTGCGCCTGCAGCCGCGCCCGCCACAAGCGAAGCCTCGGATATGTTGAGCGAGCATGTGTGCATGAGCCAGACAGTGGGGCTCATCCAAGCAGCCATCGGCGCGTTTCCCGCGATGTACGCCCTTGGGTATGCAAGCAGCGGGCCGATGTTGAGCAGCAGGGACAGGAAGAGCGCGAGAAGGGGCATTCTGCAGACGGCGGCAATGAGGGCGGACATCGTGTGAATTGCGCATAGGAGCAGGCAGCTCGACAACATCGTTCCAGCCGCCAACCCCCATGCGGCTTCGGTGAGTGGCACGCCGTGCGCCAAGGTCTTGATCACGAAGGCGGCGATGTGTGACAGCAGATACGCGATTGCGAACAACGTCGTCTGCGGCACGGCTTGCCCGAGTACCGTGGCGCCTCCCGGTATGCCTTTCGCCTGTGAGAGCTGGGCCGTCGGCTCGGCGGCGCCCACCCCGACAACGGTGATGCCCATGATTGCAGCCGCCGGAATCCATGCGATTGTGTAGACGAGCGACGCGCGGAGGACGGATTCCGCCACGTGACCAGGGACGATGACATCGCCGACGAATCCGATGGTGGTCCCTACGGCCGCATTCGGGTCTCCCGCCACCATGAAGAGCGGTCCGTTGTCGGGGTTTAAGATGGTTGCGATGCAGGCTATCAGGGCGAGAGCGGTAAGGGGAATCAACCGCTCGATGCGGCAGGCGAGGAAGAACCCGCCGGTAAGAGATCGCTTAATCGCCGACGGGGCTCCCGAGTGCTTCTTTGTCGAGCATCCCAAGTGCCGCTTGCGGGGATGCGCGCATGGGGCGTCACCGGACATCACGATCATCTCCCGATGTCGAGATGGGTTTCGAGGGGTGTCTGAGGTGCTGCGGGGCCGCCTCGCCGCGACATGGCTTGTTGTGATGGCCCATCATGATGCGCGCATAGAGCTTCTCCAGATTGCCGCCGCTCAACCGATCGACATCGCCTGCGGTCAGCTCTGCCATGAGCTTGCCACCGCTTAGGATGACGTAATCGGTCGCCGTCTGATGAAGCTCGGCGAGGTTGTGGCTCGATATAAGCACCGTGGTACCGCGCTCGACGTTGAGTCGCTTGATGAGTTCGCGGATCTCGATGGTGCCGAGCGGATCGAGCCCGTTGGTCGGCTCGTCGAGCACGAGCATGCGCGGCTGCCCTAAAAGGGCGATGCCTAAGTCGAGGCGTTTGCGCATGCCCAGGGAGAAGCTGCGGGCACGCTTGTTACCTGCATCCGCAAGCCCGATCATATCGAGGATGCGCGGAATCTGTCGCTGGTCCAGCCCCCATTCGAGACAGCGCGCCTTGAGGTTGTCGGCAGCGCTGAGCAGCGGATAGCTCGCGCTCGAATCCGGGACGTAGCCGATGTTCGACCGCGCGTTCCGCAGGCCAGCTGACCCCCGTTGTCCTATGAGCTCCACGGTGCCGCTCGTCGGCTTGCTCAAGCCCATGACGATGCGAATGAGCGTCGATTTCCCCGCGCCGTTCTCGCCGATGAGGCCATAGATGCGCCCTTCTTCGAGCGAGAGGTCGATGGGGCCCAAAACGGTGTTCGAACGGTAGCGTTTAGTGATGCCAACAAGGCGCAGTGCCGCGTGCGACATGGGTGCCTCCAATGGGACGCGTTTGGATTGGGTTGTATTTCGCCGCCGCCCTCACCACCTCAATTTAGGGACAGCCCCTCAATTGAGGCACCTAAATTGAGGTGAGGGGTGATTCCTAGTTCGAGGCGAAGTTGATCTGGATGTCGCCCAGGCTGCTGGTGACGCCGATGGTGCGCGCCGCATCGTCGGCACCCCGCGGTGCCACGATGTCTCCCTGGGTGGTGTGGGCATCGATATGATAGGAGTTCTCTGCCCCCAGATATGACAGGTAGACGTCCCCGTTCGCACTCTCAATCCGACTCGCGGTGATGTCGAGCCTCTGCGCCGAGATGTCCCCGTTCACGGATTCACACAGCAAGTCATCCTGCAGCGCCATGTCCACCAGCATGATGTCGCCGTTTTCGTTTACGATCTGGGCCTTGCGCGCCGCAGCACCTCCAAGCGAGATGTCGCCGTTGAAGTTGGTCGCGAGGACCGCCTCGGTTTCGACGCCGGAGAGCAGGGTGTCGCCGTTCTCGTTTATCGCGTCGAGCTTGGCGGCGGAGACATTCTTCGCCACGACGTCCCCGTTACTGTTGGAAGCTCGCAGCCCGGCGAGCCCGTGCACGTTAGTCGCAACGACATCGCCCGAATCGGAGTGCACCTCGATCTCACCGGTGAACGAGGCTGGCACGCGCACCACGGTCGTAGTGTCGTCGACGCCGCCGGCCTCAGCAGGGGAGAGGTCGATCATGACGCCCTCCATGGGCTGCGAGTCTACGTCGATTTTGAGCACGCCGTCCGTGTCCTCGACGGAGACGCTCTGGCAGTTTCCCGTCCAGTACTCGAGCACTATGGCATCGCCGTCGGCGGGTTCGAGGAGGACGTTCTCGAATTCTGACGTGATGACGATGCTCTTGTGCGGCGAGGTTGCTTCGTCCTCGAGCGCGCTCACCGTTTGATGCCAGTCGTAGTTCACGGTGGACAAGCGGGCTGTATCGAATCCGGCTACCGCCCACGCGCCGCACGAGAGCACGGTGCCGGTCCCGATGAGCGCCGCGGCGGTGATGAGCATGATTTTGGGTGCCTTACGCATTGTGGGCGCCTCCTTCCGGGAGGGTGTCGTGGCCGTTTAGGGAACCGCTGTCGTCGCGAGGAACGTTCGGCGTGCGATTGCCCACGCCTGCTTCAGTGCAGGCGGGTTCTGTGCCGCTCACGCGCACGAACAGGCTCGCGATCCAGCGCGCGAAGGTACGCGTTGCCTGGAAGAGCAGCTTGCTGGCCCAGAAGACGGCGAAGGAGGCGACGAGCCCGAATCCGCTCGACACGAGCGAGAGGCCGAGGACAAACACGCCGGGCAGGGGCATGCCGCCGCCCAGGGTCGAGGCGAGCGCCGCCAGTCCGGCGAATGGCATGAGGACGAGGATCGCGTCGACCGCCCACAGCGAGGCGATCACGGCCCATATCGCGACGTAGACGGCGAGTGCGGCCGCCGCGAGCGCGAGCACGATGGGCACCCAGATGGGGGAGAACACGGCGAGCAGCACGATGTTGAGGGTGCGGCTGCCGGTGTTGGCCCGCGCGATGGCGCGCGGGATGGGCGGGGTCTCCGCGGCGATCTGCGCCGCGATCTCGTCGATCGGGCCCAGGTCGGCCACCGCCTCGGCCTCGGATATGCCGTCTTCCATGCGGTCGCTGATGGCCTCGTCGTAGAACGCGAGCGCCTGCTCCACCTCTGCATGCGGCAGCTTGCCCAGCGCCCGCTCCAGCTCGGAGAGGAATTCCTGCTTGGTCATCGTTGTGCACCTCGCTTTACAAAGTCATAGATCGACATGATGTCCGCCTGCTCGGATAGGAACTCGGCGATGCGTTCCTCGCCGGTCGGCGTGATCCGGTAGTACTTTCGCAGTCGCCCGTTGTGCTCCACGGAGTAGGCGGTCAGGCACTCGGCCTTCTCGAGGCGCTTGAGCAGCGGGTAGAGCGTGGACTCGGTGAGGCCCAGGATGTCGGGTACGTCCTTAACGATCTGGTAGCCGTAGGAGTCCCGTCCCCGGAGCGACGCGAGCACGCATATCTCGAGGAAGCCGCGCTTCATCTGAGCATCCATGATACCTCCCTTCGACCGATACTATACGGCGCATAGTATAAGGCGTCAACAACCTTGTTTGCTAAATATAGGGACAGTTCCTTTTCTGAGATTTGGGACTGCGGACGTGCCCGGAGTCCCGTCCCCAAACTGGGACGGCAGAACGCAGCAGAAGAAGCCGCGCCCGGCTCCCGCAAGGAGTGCCTGGCGCGGCTTCGTTGTGCGCGTTGCTATGGAGGCCCGCGCGCGACGCGTCTACTTGATGGGGACCGTCAGGTCGCCGACGGTAACGCTGACGATGTCATCGATTTCGTGGATCTGGTCGAAGAGGCAGGTCTTCTGGACGACGGTCTTGCCGTTCTCCTGCCAGGAGCCGTAGCCGCTGCCGATCTCCTCGGTGGTGCCATCGGCGAAGGTCACGCTGAAGCTGCCGTACCCCGCGCGGTCTTCGGAATTCGTCTCGCGGCCCGTGGGCTTCGACGGGCCGTCCACGGCATCGACCGTGTAGGTGATGCTCGCGCCGAGCGGGGAGATGGCGAGCTCTTCTACGACGGCGTCGTTGCCGTTGATGCTGAAGTGCTGGCCGGTCGGCAGGTCGACGGAGAGGTCCTCGTAGTCCACCTTGAAGGACATGTGCCAATCGCCCGTGGCTATCGTGGTCTCGCCGATCTCGCGCGCGCCGTCGGCGCTTGGGATGAAGCCGATCTTGGTGGCGTCGAAACGAAGGGTCTCGCCGACGAGCGAGCGGTTTGCGCCGTTGAGGGCTTCCATCTCCACGTATTTGATCGCGTTGTCGCCGGGATCCTGATCATAGGTGAACGACGACCCGTATCCCCCGGTGATGCCGAGTCGGAGGGCGGCCAGGTGGTCCAGGGCGGTGGAGCCGTCGATCGCGAGGTCGACCTTATCGCCGTCCAGCCCCGCCGGCATCTCGAACGCGGTCCCGTCCTCTTTCTCGATGGTGTAGACCACCGCGTAGGCGTGGCGCATGCCGATGATGGCGTCGGCCGTGATGGTGATGCCGTTGCTCGTGCAGCTCGCGCCGATCGGACGGCCGATGCGGTCGATGAGCTCGGTCTGCGCGGGACCGGCGCCGAAGACGGCGGCGAGGGAGTCCGCAGCGCGCGCGAGCGCGCCCGTGGCGTAGGCGGTGCCGCCGCCGATGGTGAGCGGGGTGGCGATGCCGAGGGCCGCGGCGATGCGATGCACCCCGCTGCGACGGGCCTTGGGGCGGCGCGCACGCGCGGGCACGCCATGCGCGGAGCCGGCGTCGTGCAGCTCCAGGATCTTGCCCGTTCCGGTCTCGCACACTCCCGCTTCTGGAGCGCTGCCGCTCGCTGTCTCGGCGAGTCGTTGCGCCATGCGCGCCTTCTGGTCGGGGGAGAAGGAGAGCCGGTCAAGATCGGATCGATAGGAAGTGGGATCAAAAGTCGAGCTCATGTCGAACTCCTTCCAGGGCGGGGCGAAGCTTGGAGCGGCCGCGGCTGAGTCGCGTCGCCACGGCGGATTCGGATGCGTGCACGACGGCGGCTATCTGCTTGATGGAATAGCCCTCGTAGTAGTGGAGGTAGATGGCCTCGCGGTATTCCAGTGGCAGTGCCATGACGAGTTCCAGCACGCTTGCGGCGCGAAGCTCGAGATCGCGCTCGGTGGCTCGCGGCGGCGCGGCGGGCTCGGCGATCTCGTCGAGCGCGACGGTGCCGCGTCCCGACTGGCGCCTGAGGAGGTCCTTCGCCGCGTTGATGGCGACGCGGATGATCCAGGCGCGCTCGTGTTCCGGCGATTCGAAGCTCCCGGTACGGTCGAGGGCCTTGAGGAGGACGTCTTGGCAGATGTCCTCGGCGTCGTGCGTGCTGCGCAGGTAGGTGTAGCTCACGCGCAGGATCGTGTCTGCGTATGCCTCGACGAGCCGATTGGCTTCCGACTCTATCGAAGCGCGCGCTGCGACCCGCGATGCGCCGCGCGAAGGGGCATTTCCGCCGCCCGCCCGGCGCGCTGCGGATGCAATCCAAGCTCCCATGTCCTCACCTCGCTTTCTTGAGTGGTTACGGTGCGCGAGGGACCGGTTTGCGATATCTCCCTCTGTCAACAATACGTGAGTGCGACGGATAGTTGGCATAATTGGTTGAGGGAGCTATATCGGCTGCGCCCTCTGCGCACGGAGAGGAACTGATATGGACGAGGATGCGACCATCTCGAGGGGCCGGCTCGCCCGCCGGCTGGCGCTTGCGTGCAGAATCGCCGCAATGTCGTCCCTCCTGCTATGCGTGCCTCCCTTGCGCGGGATGGCGGGCTCGGTGGTGCTCGTTGCGTCTCCGGTATCCGTCTGCTCAGATTGGTGCCTGTCCCTTTTCTGAGAGGGTATAGCGCGGTGGCGGCATGCGCTCTTTGTATTTGGATTGCCCCGCGTTCGCATCCTTGATTGATTGTTGATAGTGTCCGTGTTCGCCTGCGCGTTGCGCACTGTTCGGGGCTTGCAACGGCGATGCTCGTGTCTCTAGCCCCCGAAGTGAGTGGAAAAATTCTATGGGTCGTGTAGAACCCCAAAATGGAGTGGATTTTCACGTCGTTCTACCAGTTGAGCGCTGCACTATGATGGAGTATACTTTCCGACCTTTATTTTTCCACTCACTTCGGGGGTCAGGACTGTGCAGCCCCGCATGTCGGCCCGCGCCATGGCACGTTTTCCACTCACTTCGGGGGCGAGACGCCCATCCAGGCCGCTTCGCATTGCAAAATACGAGAATCCCCCCGGATCAAAACGGACCCATCCCCGATCTGGACGCCACGCGTTTACCGAACAGAAGCTGTGGGTTGCCCGCGACCTGTGCTAGATTCGTCTGAATCATCTGCCCGGCGCGGGGTCGGGTTGCTGTGAATCCAAGGCGAGGTATCCGAATGGCACATATCACCACCACCGAGAACCGAAAGCAGGCGCCCCTCCTCATCGTGGGCTGCGTATTCCTGTTCGCCGGATTCGGCGCGCTGGTCTACAGCCGGTTCGCCACGAGCGTGGGGGTCGTGGGCCTGTATAACCGGGCATCCCTCGGCATCGGCTTCATCCTGTTCGGCATCTCCATGGCCATCTTCACGCCCTGCCTGTACCTGCAGACCATCCACAAGAAGCACGTGGACCAACGTCAGCTCGCCCGCGAGCTGACCGGTATCGCGCTTGGTTTCTTCTGCTATGTGCTGCCTTTCCTCTTCGGTATGGGCGCGCTCTCATCGGCCGATACGACCGGTTTGTTCGGTATCGCCCTCACCGTCGCGTTTCTGGCGATCCCCTTCTTCTATCGCCGCCATCGCAAGAGGAACCCCATCTCCTACGCCCATACCGGGGCCGTCGCAATGGTGCTGTTCTGCGCCGTCATGGCGGGCATCGCGATAGTGGGCGGCTCGTTTTCAAGCAGCGAGGTGCTTGAAGACCTCGACGGCGGCTGGAAGCAGGAGCGCTTCGCTTTCTACGAGGCGAATATCAACAAGCCGAGCGGACGCGGCGCCCTGCTCACGCCCACTACGTTCGAGGTCGCGCTCTACAAGGACGGCTATTCGGTTAAGAATCGTACCGCAGACGCCCATCTGAGCGTGAATGCGTCCGATTGGCCCGCGGTGGCGCTCGTGCTCGATGAGCCTATGGCCGAGGTCCGCTGGTATCCCGAGACGCGCACGCTCGTGGGCGCGCGCGACGTGGACGGCCCGCTTGCCGCGGGCGATTCGCTCGAGTAGGGGGTGGGCGATGCCTGGCCCGATGCATGGGCGCCTGCGCGCGCCTCGTGTGGTCCGCCGCGGATCCGGCAACCTCTATAGCCCGGGTGGTTGCGGATGCGCCCTGCTCATGGCTCCGGTCATGGCGTTGGGCGTCGGCATCACCCTGGCGCTGCTCGGCATGGCCGTCATCGCAGTCGTCGGCCTCGTCGTCGCCATAGCGTTGACGGTGCGCGAGGTCGGTCGCGCGCGCTCCGGCCTTCCGGTCCGAACGGGATTCGTCGTCCTTATCGGTATCCTGTACCTCGCCTGCATCCCGTACCTCGTGGCGTTTGCGTTGTTCTGGTTCGTCGACTAACAGAGAGTCTGGAGGGGTTTGCCATGATCGGTTGGTGTATCGCGCGTATGGACGAGAGCGTGCGCCGCGGCATCATCGAGGGCCGCTATTCGGAGATGGAGCTGGAGGGTATCCGGTGCGGCCTGCAACGCCAGGTCGAGGAGCGCACGAAGGCGTCGGGCGCGATACTCGGGCTGTTTGCCGCCTTCGATGTGATGCTCGTTATGTCGAAGACGTCGCCTTTCGTGTTCGCCGCGATGCTGATCGTGGAGGGCCTGGCCCTCTATGCGGCGTGGTATCTGCAGGCAGGGCGTATGAAGCGCCAGTATAACGATGCGTTGAAGCGCGGCTATCCGGGCCTCGAGCGTTTGCGGCTCGGATAGGTGCTCGCGGCATCATGCGCTGAGTTACCGTGCGGTGATTCAGGCGATGCCGCTGATGCGGGATACGTTTCCTTCAACGATTATGGAGGTGGTTGCGATGGGCGAAAAGCCCGTACCGCCCGTTTTGACGCCCGAGACCGACGGGCCGCAAGGCGCGCCCGCGCCAGGGGAGGGCCGCTCGGCGTATGGCGGCATGAGCGCTCAGGAGACCGTGGACGCCTATCTCGGGCGGCTGCGCTCGATCAAGGTGCAATCCATCGCGCTTGTGATCGCGAACGTCGTCGCGATGATCTGGTTTATCGAGAAGGGGCACGTCGCCTTATATTTCTGCGGTTTCGCCCTCCTGTTCGCCATCGTGCTCATCTCGCGTGTGCGCATGGCGTCGCTGTTCGTCAAGCTGGGCGAGGTGGTCTCGCAAGATTGCGACCCTGCGCGCTACCGCGCCGTGCTCGACGTCCTCTCTGCGCGGGACCGCTTCGGCC
Source organism: Collinsella sp. D33t1_170424_A12 (assembly GCF_015554865.1). Taxonomy (NCBI): domain Bacteria; kingdom Bacillati; phylum Actinomycetota; class Coriobacteriia; order Coriobacteriales; family Coriobacteriaceae; genus Collinsella; species Collinsella sp. D33t1_170424_A12. The sequence continues at coordinate 16,839 of NZ_JADNJJ010000121.1, forward strand.
GTTCCGCGAACACCATCGCCATCGAGCTCGCGTATTGCGATTACCTCGAGCTCGACAGCGCCGGCGCGCTGAGTCGGCTTGGGTCCGTCTCCTTCAAGCGCGCGGACAATCCAAGGTGGTTTCGCGTCATGCAGGTCGAGTTTCTGAGCCGTGTCGACACGGGCGAGCTCGACGGTGCGCGCGACACGCTGTCCAGGCTCTCGGCGCTCCGCATGAGCTTCAAGGAGGGTTCGCGCAACCGTGCCGTCATCGATTCCCAGATCGCCGACTTCACCGTCCTGGTTCGCCCGCCCGCCGAGCGCGACGCCGCCGACGCCGCCCGCATGCGCGAGCGCATGACGGCGGCTGATTACCACCAGCAGCGCGCGAACTGGCAGCTCTACCTTGCCGAGTACGAGCTGCAGCATGGATCGCCCGAGGAGGCGGCGCGCCTGGCGTCCGATGCCTCCCTCGAGCCGCTCACGCCCCGCATGGAGCGCCTGCGCGCCGAGGTCCTGTCAGGGCTGGAGGTGGGCGCATGATGGGATACGCCGTCTTCAGGCTCGCGATGCGATCGCTGGTCTTCCTTGTCGCGTTTGTCTTTTGCGTCTCGCACCTCGTGCGCAAAAGGGACTTCATCGACGCCGTCTTTCGGAGCCCGGACGAGGTGAGGAAGAGCTTCACCGGAAGGAACGACGTCTTGTTCCTGAGGGTCCTGAACATCGTCCCGATGGTCGTGGCGGTCGCCATGGCGGCCTTCCTCCTCGGCGCCCTCCTCGACGTGCCCCGGATCATGGGCGGGGATTATCTCAGGATCGAGGGCGTCGCGGTCGGCCGCGCGCACGGCGGGGCGGACGTTCCGAGCGAGCGCCGGGGCATCTCGGTGCGCGACGGCGAGACCGGCGAGGTCGTCGACCTCACGGTGTTCTCCGGCTACGTCGACGAGGGCGAGAGACTCACGGTTGAGTACCTTCCGCACACGGGTTACGTCGCGATCGTCGAGCGGGGCTGACGGATTCGAAGCAATTTTGACTACTGCGCATGGAGGGCGTCGATGCGTCGTGATCGATGCGGCGCCCCGAATTGAAAGGACCTTCCTGTGACGGACATAACCACAGAAACCTATGCTGACGTGAACGCCCGCGCCATCGATGGATGGAATGCGCAGGGTTGGGAGTGGGGCACGCCGCTGAGCCATGAGGAGTATCTCAAGGCGGAGCGGGGCGAATGGCGCATGCTGCTCACCCCCACCAAGCCCGTTCCGCCCGCATGGTATCCGAGCGACCTGTCCGGCCTGCGCGTACTCGGCCTCGCCAGCGGCGGGGGCCAGCAGATGCCCGTCTTCGCCGCTCTCGGCGCGCGGTGCACCGTGTTCGATTACACGCCCAGCCAGCTGGAATCCGAGCGCATGGTCGCCGAGCGCGAGGGATATGAGATCGAGGTCGTTCGAGGCGATATGTCAAAGCCGCTTCCCTTTGCGGACGGGGAGTTCGATCTCATCTTCCATCCCGTCTCGAACTGCTACATCGAAGAGGTCAAGCCGCTCTGGCGCGAGTGCCATCGCATCCTGAAGCCTGGTGGTCGCCTGTTGGCGGGCATGGACAACGGCTTCGGGTATGTGTTCGACTACCCCGAAGAGGAGCGGGCGGTGCACAGCCTGCCGTTCAACCCGTTGAGGAATCCCGACCACATGGCGGCGCTCGACCCCGTGGAGGACGGCATCCAGTTCTCGCATACGCTGGAGGAGCAGATTCGAGGCCAGCTGCAAGCCGGTTTCCAGCTGGTCGACTGCTACGAGGACACGTACGGCGAGGGCCGTCTGCACGACCTGAACATCCCGACCTTCTGGGCGACGTACGCCGTGAAGGGCGTCTGACGCCCCTACCGCCCATCTCGCCGTCCGACTGGATGGGGGAGAAAGATGACTACCTGGGTATCGAGGCGCTGTTCATCTATGACTCCGATCAGGGGGAATTCTGCTTTGACGGTCTGAACACGGATGCGATCTAGCGGTCGGGCGCTGGCCTGCACGGGGCGACGGCCGCATGGTGCATCACCGCAGCGTCATCAATAGCCCCAGTCGACGATCTTCCATGGGGCGTCTTGCGAAGGCCTGATGAGAATCCATTGCCAGTCTTCGTATCTGTCGTGCGGCGAGAGGCCCTCGTCAGCTGCCCGCCAGTCGGTCGTGAATTTGGACAGCACGACGATAAGGTCCCCTTTGCCTTTTTGCCCATGCTCGAGCATTTCGTCCAGATGGCGGGTTTCGACCTCGCTGTCATAGCGGACTTCTTCGAGTGTGCATCCCTCGAATTCCGAGGCGAACTCCGTCTCGATGGCATTGAACGCGGCGAGGATATCGGCTTCGGTATAGTGGTCCGTGGATTGCGCGATGCGCTCGACCGATTTCACGTTTCCACCGGAGGGACCGACGAGCGCCATCAGGATGCCAAGAGCGGCGAGAGCGCCCGCTATCGCGACGAGAGCCGTTTTCCTGTTCATTGTGCCCCCTTTGGATTGCCGGACTGATTCTTCGGGCCACCAGCCTTAAACGGTAGTCGACGTTGATGTGAATTGCAACGAGGCGAGACTCGCTTCGTTCTGGATTCCTCAATGCACGATGCCCATTTGACAAGAACACGTGTTCGATTATCATGGGGGGCACGGTTGTTTATGAGAGGGGATTGCGATGGCGTTCGACTACAAGAAGGAATTCAGGGAGCTCTATGTCCCGCCCAGGAAGCCGACGATCGTCGACGTCCCCGCGATGACGTTCATCACCGTCCGCGGTCACGGAGACCCCAACGAGGAGGGCGGGGCGTATAAGGACGCGCTCGAGGCGCTCTACGGCGTGGCGTACACCATCAAGATGTCCAAGAAGGGCGACCATCGCATCGAGGGCTATTTTGATTTTGTCGTGCCGCCTCTGGAGGGCTTTTGGTGGCAGGACGGCGTTCTGGGCGTGGATTATGCCCATAAGGAGGATTTCAGCTGGATCTCGGTTATCCGCGTGCCGGAGTTCGTGACACGCGAGGAATTCGAATGGGCCGTCGCGGAGGCTTCCGCCAAGAAGAAGCGGGACTTCTCGATGGTCGAGCTGCTCGTTATCGAGGAGGGACTGTGCGTCCAATGCCTGCATGTCGGGCCGTACGATGATGAGCCGGTGACCGTCGAGTTGATGCGTGCGTTCGCTGAGGAGCGGGGCTGTGTCGAGGATTTCTCCGACGAGCGCCTGCATCACGAGATCTATCTCAACGATGCCCGCCGCACCGCACCCGAGAAGCTCAAGACGGTGATCAGGCATCCGGTTCGCAGGGCGTAGATGGGCGACGTTGCTGGCCTTCGCCTCTCCCATCGATCAACGCGGTATAATTGGGCCACAATATGAAAGGGGTGTATATGGCTATCGCAGTTCCGGTTCGCGATATGAAGGACACCGCGGCTTTCACCGCACTCGTCAATCGGGAGCGTGATGTTACGGTGACGCGCAACGGGTACGAGGCCTTTCACTGCCTATCTGCAGAGGAGTGGGCTGCCCAGCGCGATGAGGTCGCGAAAGCGCGCCTGTTTTCTCGGATCTTGCTCGCGGAGCAGGAAATCGAGAGCGGCGAGACGGATGACTACGACGTCTTCGCGTCGGAGCTCAGGGCGGAATATGGGCTATAGGCTATCAATCACTCGTGAGGCGCAACGCGAATATCGCGATATCGTCTCCTACCTTGTCGATGTGTTAAAGAGCCCTCGGGCTGCTCGTCATTTCATGGCGGAGTTCGATGCCCAGGTAGAAAGCGTGCGGAATTATCCCGAAGCATTCAGTCTATGTCATCTGCCTGAGCTGGCTGCAAGGGGGTATCGGTCTGCCTCTGTGATGAGATACACGTTCCTTTATACGGTGCGCGCCGACGAAGTGATCATCGCCCATGTCTTTCATCAGTCGCAAGATTACGCTCGATTGGTGTAGCGCTTGGCGGACAGATCTTAGGTTCCCGGTGAAGGTCGCCGATGGTTGCGTGTGGCCGGGGTCCGTGCACGGTCACGTTGATTTGCGTACTAATCTCCAAGTGTAAAGCAATCCTAAAGCTTCGCCTTCTACCATGGGGCCATGGAGATCTCCGATCCTATCCGTGCGTCATGGACGCTGTAAGTTTGGAGGGTGAAGATGAAGAGTATGGGCAAGCTGGCGCTGGCGGCTGCGGGCTTGGCCGTGGCGGTGTTTGCGGCTCTCGGTATGCTCTCGCCTGCATTTGCCGTTGCCGATGAAGAGGCGCCTGGCGCCCGTGGAATCGTGATCGGTTTGGGCGAGGCGGCGCCGCGCTCCGATGGGGGCACGGAATTCGACGTTGTTCGCTGGGTCGAGGACGGCATCGAGGTGACGCCCGTGCCCGACGTGCGGGTATTCGCCGACGTCGCGGAATAGGTGCGACGGACCGTTGCGGCGGCGCGGGTCGAGGTGGTCCGCGCCGCCCTTGCAAAGGGGCTTATATGAGGCTTTTGCTGGTAGAGGATGCCCGGCTTATCCGGGAGCCGCTTTCCCGGGCGCTCGAGCTCGCCGGGTGGGAAGTGGAGACGGTGCCAGATGGCGAGGAGGCGCTCGCGCGCTTGGCCGTAGCGCCCGTGGATGCCGTGGTGCTCGACATCATGCTGCCCGGCAAGGATGGCCTCTCCGTTCTATCGGAGCTTCGCGCCTGCGGCGACGCCACGCCCGTCATCCTGCTCACGGCCCGCGGCGACGTGCGCGACCGCGTGCGCGGCCTGGACCTTGGTGCAGACGACTATCTGGCCAAGCCCTTCCATGTCGAGGAACTTCTCGCGCGGTTGCGCGCCGTCCTTAGGCGTCGCGGCATCACGGATCCGTCCACAGTGATCGAGGCGTTCGGCATGCTCTATGCGCCCGATTCCCGCGAGCTGAAATATGGTGGGGAATCTTGCGTTCTTACGCCCAAGGAGGGCCTGGTACTCGAGGCGTTGATGCGCCATGCGGGAACTCCGGTGCATCGGGAGCGAATCGCGTCGGCCGCGTGGGGCGCCGAGGGCGAGTCGAGCGCCGGCAGGATCGAGACGCAGGTCTCGCTGCTTCGTTCCAAAATCGTCGCCCTCGGGTTCCCGGTTTCAATTCGCGCCATTCGTGGGATCGGCTACGTGTTGGAGGCCAAGCATGAAGATGCCTAGGGACCTCGTGGCATTTCGCCGCCGCATCGTCGCGGTTTCCGCCGTCCTCATCGCCCTGTGCACTGTAGTGTGCATGACGCTGTTTGCGGTTCCGCTCGTGAGGGCGGATATGGCAGCGCGCAGGCACATGCTCGAGGAGCTCTCAAACCAGCCGTTCGACATTGAACGGGCCGCCTCGGGCATCGAGGCTGGCAGGACGTCAGGTTTGGTCGTTACCGGCCCCGACATTTCATGGTGCCGGGTCGCTGTGGGTGAGTCGGGCGAGGTGGTTGCGGTGGAACGCGGGGGAGCCGCGGTCGTCGATAGCCTCTCCGAAGGCGGCGCGACACAGCTCGTGCGTCTCCACGATGAGGATGGGAGCGAGCCTTTCACTTTTGACGGGCGCAACTGGATTGGCCTTTGGCAGCCCCTCGGTGCTCAGGATGGCGCCGTGACGGTCTCGAACGGAAGCGTTACGTCGGTGGAGGCCGCACCAACCGAGGTGCGTGTCTACACGTTTCTCGATGTAACGCCCCATGGCGAATTCGTCGTCTCGCTCGCCCTCCGTTGCGTCGCTTACGGGGCGGTCATCGTGTTGTGCGCTACGGTGGTGGCGGCTTTCGCGACAACACGGGCCCTCCGCCCCGTTATGGAGGCTCGCGAGCGCGAGAGGGGATTCGTTCTCTCCGCATCTCATGAGCTCAAGACCCCTTTGATGGCGATCACGAGCGCTTGCGACGTGCTTGAGGCTGAGGCGGCAATTCCCGATGCCGTGCGCGATAGCCTGTCGCTTGGCGTTGAGGCGGGTGGTACGGGTAGCTCCTCCCGTTGGATTGGTGTCATCCGTGAGGCATCGGACGAGATGGCTCGCAGCATCTCCGATATGCTCAGGAGCCTGGATGGGGGCGTTTGATGATATGGCAGGATGCGGCGCGCTGATGCAATAAAGACCGTCAGGGGGCTACTCTGCAAGTCTAACAAGAAAAAGGTGGCGACTTATCCAACTGGTAGGACGGATGAAGCGGCGCCGAGCTCGCGAGGCCCGACGCCGCCCAGAAACCCGCGGGTGGCGTGCAGGGGCGCCGGAAAGCGGGTATACTGGTAGCGACTAGGGAGGCGTACGCCCTCCTGGAGAGAAGTAGGTGGGGCAAAACCCGCACGAACAGCCGCTCCTGCCAGGGCGGCTGTTCCCTTAACTGGCGAGTTTCACCCCTTGGCCGTTAGAAAACGGCAAGATAAAGAAGCGCGATCGATAGAACGAGCACGGCAGCTGCGAGCAGCAACGCGGTGAACTTCGCCATGGGAACCCTCCTAACCCCCTGCAAGGACTCGGAGGGCACCGCCCATGTCGCTTGTTCAAGTGTAACAGACTATACGAACACGTGTTCTAGTATTCTGCTAAGGTGCGTCAGAAGCACTGTCCTCATCGTCCGGTATCAAAGCAGGACGCGTGACCCGTTGTTTTCAGGGGATCAAGGTCGCCGCGGAGTTACAATGATGCCCATCGAAGATAAAAACACAGTGCCCGTCGGGTAGTCGGGCCGTGGGCGAGCGCCCGCCAG
>NZ_JADNJJ010000122.1:0-11747 GCF_015554865.1 Collinsella sp. D33t1_170424_A12
CCAGGGTGCTCGAGGGGGCTTGCGACTCCTGCGCGCTACGCAGGATTACTTCGGATGCGCTCGGTCGCCGTTCGAGGTGCGGGCGGCATTGCAGTACGGGCTGTCGCGCTTGCGCGGCGGCGAGGGGAGGGTCGTTCGTCTTGACGAGAGGATCGACCTCTCCCGGTCGGGAAGGATCCTGACGGGTCAATCGGTGTGCTATGCCGATCTGCTTGCCGAGAGCTTGGATGGCTCCAGGCAGCTGGTGCTTGAATGCCAAAGCAGGTTGATTCATTCGGCTGCCGACCGGCAGCTGCTGGATTTTGACCGGCAAGCCGCGCTGCAGGCGATGGGATATGAGTATATTCCTCTCACGTACGCGCAGCTGAGGGATGATGCCAGGCATAGGGAGATGGCGGAGCTGGTGGGAATGAAGCTCGAGGGCCGTTATCTTGAGAAATCGGCGCTGCTGATGGAGCGCGAGCGCGCGCTTCGCCGGGAGCTCTTCTGCGACTGGCGTCGCCTGGGCGAGGTGTGAGCAAGGGTCCTTGTCTGCAGGGCTTATTCGATAGCGGCCGGCATTCTGGAGCGAGCCGGGCGGGGTACGTTCGAGCGGCTGTTTTGAAATGCCGTGGACGCGCGCGGACCGGGCTCCCATGCTGTGAGGATGGGCGACGACCGCGTGCCCGGTCATGGGGCTTTGGCCTTCGAGAGGTCAAGGCTGGCGGGTTCGATCGGGTCCGCCCGCACGCTTTGGGTGGAATTCGCGCATTCGTCGGGCTCTCCCCCTCGAAGTGAGTGGAATATCGGGGGCCGCCTGGGCTCTCCCCCTCGAAGTGAGTGGAATATCGGGGGCCGCCTGGGCTCTCCCCCTCGAAGTGAGTGGAAAAATGAAACAGCCCGATCGCTCGATTCTTGGCAGTGCGATTACCTGGGCTTTTACGGGCGGTTTTGCGCTGAAAACGCGGTCTGTCCAGGGGTGTGAAAATAATCCACTCACATCGAGGGTGAGAGCTTTTCGACGCCCGCACCCGGGCTCCTGGCATTCGCATCAGACGGCGTTCGCGGCGGGGCGGATGCCGCCGCGCTTCGTATAGGGGCGCCATCGGGGCTCCGATGGAAAGAAAACGCCCGCATCGAGCGTTTGGACGCATCGATGCGGGCGCGGGTGCCGTTCTTGGGTCCCCTGGTTTCCGCGAGGGTCGGGGTGATTTCCGGGGCACGTCGGAGTGCCGGGCGCCGGGGCGCGGCGCCGTGCGAAGGGCGCTGTTCGCCGGGTGCGTTACGGGCGCTCGATGAAGGCCTTGTAGCCCTTGTACGCCTCGTAGATGTCGGCCTTGTTGGTGGCCTCCCACAGCGCGTGCATGGAGATGACGGCCACGCCGGAGTCGATGACGTCCATGCCGTACTCGGCGAGGATGTAGGCGATCGTGCCGCCGCCGCCTGCGCCGATGCGGCCGAGTTCGCAGGTCTGGTAGTCCACGCCGGCCTCGTCCATGATGTCGCGGATCAGCGCGAAGTACTCGGCGTCGGCATCGTTGGAGCCGCCCTTGCCGCGGGAGCCCGTGTACTTGTTGAAGCACAGGCCGTGACCCATGATGGCGGCGTTCTTCTTCTCGAAGCGATCGGCGTAGAGGTGGTCGAAGCCGGCCGACACATCCGAGCTGAGCATGCGGGAGTTCGCCAACGCGCGGCGGAGCGCCAGCGGGGAGCCCTCGCCGGCGAGCGCCATGATCTCGGCTACGGTGTTCTCGAAGAAGCGGCTGGTCATGCCGGAGGCGCCTACGGAGCCGATCTCCTCCTTATCGACGAGCAGGGTCACGCTCGTGGTCTCGACCTCGGGCGTGTCGAGCTGGGCGCGCAGGGACGGGTAGGCGCAGACGCGGTCGTCTTGGCCGTGGCCCAAGATCATGGAGCGGTCGAGGCCCATGTCGCGGGCGGGGCCGGCGGGCACGACCTCGATCTCGGCGGAGAGGAAGTCCTCCTCCTCGACGTCGTACTTCTCCTTGATAAGGTCGAGGAACATCTGCTTGACAGGCTCCTTGACCTCCTCGTCGCCCTCGATGACGACGGGGCGGCCGGCGACGATGACGTCGAGGTTCTCATGGTCGACGGCCTTGCCGGCGGGCTTCTCCATCTGCTCGCTTGCCAGATGGATCAGCAGGTCGGAGATGCAGAAGACCGGATCGGCCGGGTCCTCGCCCACGGCGATGTCGACGGTGGTGCCGTCCTTCTTGCAGATGACGCCGTGCAGGGCCAGCGGGGTGGCGACCCAGTGGTAGGCCTTCACGCCGCCGTAGTAGTGGGTGTCGAGGTAGGCCATGTCGCCGGCCTCGTAGAGCGGGTTCTGCTTGAGGTCGAGGCGCGGGGAGTCGATGTGGGCGCCCAGGATGTTCATGCCCTGCTCCATCGGGCGGCGGCCCAGGTTCACGAGCATGAGGGTCTTGTTGTGGCTGGCGGCGTAGACCTTGTCGCCGGCCTTGAGGGCACGGCCCTCGGCGATCGCCGTCTCGAGGTTCACGTAGCCGGCCTCCTCGGCCAACTTGATGCTGGACTTCACGCACTCGCGCTCGGTCTTGTTCTCGCTGATGTAGCGACGATAGCTCTCGCAGAGCTCGTCGACCTCGGCCAGGGCCGCGTCGTCGTATTTCTTCCATGCGTTGGGTCGCTCCATGGGATGCGTCCTTTCTACGTGGGTGATCTGGTGCTGTTCGCCATGGTATCACGTGCGCGTGCACGCGATGCGCGCGCCATCCCGTGAACCATCTTGTAATCGTGCGGGTACGCCCGCAGTTTTTCGGGCATTTCGTAGTCGCCGCGCCGTTGCGGTTTGTGGGTGCGCCCCCGTGTCCCGTGCCGTAGACTGTAGGTGGAAAACCACGCAGGAACGGAGTTCCCCTATGACCGATACAGCCCCCGCCGCCGAGCGCCGCCGCGTATTCGCCGTCATCGACGGCAACTCGCTGATGCATCGCGCCTTCCATGCGGTCCCGCCCACCATGAACGCTCCGGACGGCCGCCCCACCAACGCCGTCTTCGGCTTCCTCAACATGTTCCTCAAGATGGTCGACGAGTTCGATCCCGACGGCGTAGTCGTCGCCTTCGACAAGGGCCGCCCGGCGGTGCGCATGGAGATGCTGCCGCAGTACAAGGCGCAGCGCCCGCCCATGGACGACGGCCTGCGCCAGCAGTTCCCCATGATCAAGCAGCTGCTCCAATCCATCCGGGTGCCGATCGTGGAGGCCGAGGGCTGGGAGGGCGACGACATCCTGGGAACGCTCGCCCGCGCCGGCGAGGCCGCCGGTTGCGACATGCTGCTCATCACCGGCGACCGCGACATGTACCAGCTGGTCACCGACCATATCAACGTCGTCTCGACCCGCAAGGGCCTGTCCGACATCGCCATCATGACGCCCGAGAGCGTGGACGACCTCTACCACGGCATCACGCCCGAGCTCGTACCCGATTTCTACGGCCTCAAGGGCGACAGCTCGGATAACATCCCCGGCGTGCCCGGCATCGGCCCCAAGAAGGCCAGCGCCCTCATCGCGCAGTACGGCAGCCTCGACGAGGTCATCGCCCATGGCGACGAGGTCAAGGGCAAGATGGGCGAGAACCTGCGCGCCCATATCGACGACGCGCTGCTCTCCCGCGAGGTGGCGCGCATCCGCACCGACGCGCCCGTATCGGTCGATTTCGCCTCGACGAACTTCCCTGCTTACGATGCCGTCCAGGTGAGCTCCGGTTTGGGGGAGCTGGGTATCACCGCCATGCAGGGCCGCTTCCTGGCGCTGCTGGGTGAGGGCGCGGTGGCCGACCTGCCCCAGCCCGCATCTTTCGACCTGCCCGAGCCCGCCGTGCGCGCGATCGCCGAGTCGGGGGAGGGCGTGGCCGACGCCTTGGCTGCGCTCTTCGCCGCCATCGAGGCGGGCGAGTGGGTCTCCGTGGCACTCGATGACGACGCGGCGGCGGACTCGCTGTTCGGCACCACCTGGACCCTGTGGGCGGCGACGTCGCAGGGGCTGCTCGCCTTCGAGGAGATTCACCAGGACGACTTCGCGACCGCGCCGCTTCCCGCCGAGGTCGCGGCCAACCTGGGCGTGGACGCCGATGCCGGCCTGGTGCGCGGCGTGCTGCTGTGCCTGTTCGCCAACGCCTCGGTGGCCTCGCCCGACGTCAAGGCGCTCATTCACGCGGTCGCACCCGTGGACTCGGCGCATCGCGCCTTCCTCGATCCGCTGATGGTCGACCCCGCCCGCGTCTTCGACGTGGTCGTGGCCGCGTACCTGCTCGATTCGATTCGCGCCGATTTCGACGACGCCTACCTGGCGGAGACCTATCTGCATGTCGGCCTGCCCGCGGTGCGCGGGGAGAAGGGCGCCCCGGCCGATGCGCCCGCCCGCGGCGCCCGCGCCGCCGTTCTGGCGCAGCGCCTGCTCGAGCCGCTGGCGGCGGCCCTCGAGCGCGATGGCGACGTCGATGTGTTCACGCGGATCGAGATGCCGCTGGTCCCGGTGCTCGCCGATATGGAGCGCTCGGGCATGTTGGTCGACCCCGATCGCCTCGCCGGCCTCTCCGCCGAACTGGGCGGGCAGATCGATGCCCTGGCGTCGCGCATCCGCGAGCTCGCGGGCGACGAGACCTTCAACATCTCGAGCCCCATGCAGCTCTCCCATATCCTGTTCGACGTGATGGGGCTGCCCACCAAGGGCCTCAAGAAGACCAAGACCGGCTATTACTCCACGAACGCCCGCGTGCTGGAGGAGTTTGCGCGCGACCACGAGTTCGTTCGACTGGTGCTGGAGTATCGCGAGAAAACGAAGATCAAGTCGACCTATCTCGACGCGCTCGGGCAGCTGCGGCGCACCGATGGCCGCGTGCACACCACCTATAACCAGACGATCACGGCGACGGGGCGCCTCTCGAGTTCCAACCCCAACCTGCAGAACATCCCCACGCGCTCCGAGCTCGGGCGCACGGTGAAGACGGCGTTTTCGGCAGGGGAGGGATCCGTGCTGCTCGCGGTCGATTACTCCCAGATCGAGCTTCGCCTGCTCGCGCACCTCTCCGCCGACGAGCACCTCGTGGCGGCGTTCAACGAGGGCGAGGACTTCCATGCCGAGACCGCCGCGCGCGTCTTCGGCGTCGCGGTCGACGAGGTGACCCCCGACCTGCGCAGCCGCGCCAAGGCGGTGAACTTCGGCATCGTATACGGCCAGCAGGCCTATGGCTTGTCGCAGACGCTCGATATCCCCATGGGCGAGGCGCGCGAGATGATCGACCGCTACTTCGAGGCCTATCCCGGCGTGCGCGCCTACCTGGACCGCACGGTGGAGGACGCCAAGGCATGCGGCTACGCGGTCACGATGTTCGGCCGGCGCCGCCCCATCCCCGAGCTCAAGATGAAGAACCCGGTGCAGCGGGGGTTCGGCGAGCGCACGGCCATGAACCATCCCATGCAGGGCTCGGCGGCCGACATCATCAAGCTCGCGATGATCCGCGTGGCGCGCCGCCTGCGCGAGGAGGGGTTTGCCGCGCGCATGGTCCTGCAGGTGCACGACGAACTCGACTTCGAGTGCCCGGTTTCCGAGGTGGAAGCTCTGACGGCCCTCGTGCGCGAGGAGATGGAGAACGTGGTCGAGCTGCGCGTGCCGCTCATCGCCGAGGCGAGCACGGGCGTGACCTGGGCCGACGCCAAGTAGCGCGCTCGCGGCCCCGAGGTCTGCGAAGCGCTTTCAAATGACGACGGGAGGCGGCTCGTAAGCGAGTCGCCTCCCGTTTTTTCGTCCTCGTGCGTTCGCCGCGTATGGTTCGAGGCGCACGGCTTCCGGCGGCCTTTGACGCCGTGCTCCGCTTGCGCGCTAGCGCCGCACCGCGAGCATCGCCTCGATGACCGTCGACACGCCGCGGTCGTTGTTGCTGGGTGCGAGGTAGTTGGCATGGGCGTGCATGTGCTCTTCGGCGTTGGCCACGACGAAGCCATGGCCCGCCGCCTCGAGCATCTGGATGTCGTTGTAGGTATCGCCGAACGCGGCCGCGTCGGCGGTGGGGATGCCGAGGTGCTCGCAGAGCCGTTCGATACCCGAGCCCTTGTTGATGCCCCGGTTCATCACGTCGATCCACTCGCGGCCGGCGTTGGTCACGTGGAAGCGGTCGCCCCATGCGTCGCGGTAGGCGTCGGCGAACACCTCTTCGGCGTTTCGCTCGGGAAAGTAGACGGTGTACTTGTTCACCTCGGCATCGATCCCGTCCAAGGTGTCGACATAGCGGATCGTCGAGAAGAACTTGCGGAAATAGCCGTCGTGCACGCGGTCGCACGCCCTGATGTAGCAGGCATCCAGGCTGCAGACCGTAGGGCAGCCGCGCCCGTCTTCCAGGGTGAACCCGAGCAGCTCGTCCACATCCTTCGGCTCCATGAGGCTCTTGTAGATGATTTCCCCGCGATAGGCGATCGCCGCGCCGTTGTCCGACATGAGGGCGATCGTATCGAGGTGGTCGGCGAACATCTCGCGCAGCGTGTAGCAGGGCCGTCCGCTTGCGGCGCAGAACACGATGCCGGCGTTCTCCATCGAGGCGATCAGCTGGTTGAAGTCGGGAGGCAGGGTGCCGTCATCGGCCAGGAGCGTGCAGTCCATATCGGTGGCCACGAGCGCGACGGATGCAAGGGCGGGATCGTCGAGGTAGGAGGGCAGCATAGGGTCCTTTCGGGGTGCGGCGGTCGTGTGGTTCGATGCCATTGTAGGTCCATCCGCTTCGCCCCCGGTTGTGATTCTGGGCGCCATCGAGACGGCGGCCCTCCCGCATCGCCGCCGGCGTCCCAGTGTATGCGCATTTATGAATATGAAATGTAACCAATCTATTTCTCGGAATATGACGTGCTGACGCTTCATCAAGATGGAGTATCCTGCCATGCAGCACGCGGAACTTTCACGCATTGAGTTGCAAGGGAGAGGGGGATGGGCCCCCTCTGGTTGCGTCGTGCGAAAGGGGTCTCAAACTAAAAACCGGAGGTAACATCATGACTCACGAGACTGTCGATGTATCGGTACGATCCGCCATGCGTTCCCGTAGGGAGTTTCTCAAGCTCTCGGGTCTCACGGCGTTGGGCATCGGGGGGATGATGTTCCTCACGGGGTGCGGCCCTGCTCCCCTGGAGAGCGCGGATGATGCGGAGGGCTCCTCGGCCTCTTCCGCGGTACTGGGCGACGGCGTCACCCTGCGCGTCGGTATGGAGGCGGCATATGCCCCCTATAACTGGCAGGTTTCCTCGGCTTCCGATTTCACCATCCCCATCGAGAACGTTTCGGGCGCCTATGCCGATGGCTACGATGTCCAAGTTGCCAAGATCATCGCGGAGCAGCTCGGCATGGAGGCCGTCGCGGTCAAGCTCGAGTTCGGCTCGCTCATCGATGCGCTCAACAACGGCCAGGTGGATATCGTGTGCGCGGGCATGTCCGTCACGCCCGAGCGCGCCTCGGCGGCCTTGTTCTCCGAGTCGTATGTGGACGACGATATCGTAATGATCACCAAGAAGGATTCCGCGTACGCCGGCGCCACCACGTTCGCCGACCTCGAGGATGCATCGATCCTGGGCCAGGCGGCCACCATGTACAACGACGTGATCGACCAGATTCCCGAGGTCAACCATATGACGCCCGCCGAGACCGTCCCCATGGTCGTGGAGAACCTGCGCAGTGGCACGTGCGACATCATCACCTACTCGAAGCTTTCCGCCCCCAAGCTGCTCGAGGTCTATCCCGATTTCGTCGAGCTCGAGATGGCCGACGCCTTCGAGGGGTCGCGCATGCCCGACAACGCGGCGGTCGCGAAGGGCAACGATGCCGCGCTCGTCCGCATCAACGAGATCATCGCCGACATCGATGAACAGGATCGACAGGACATGTGGTCGGCCTGCATGGACCGCCAGCCCGCCTAGCGCTCGCGCGTATCGTCAACCAAGACAACCATCAACGCTCCTGGTGCGCGTTGGGCAAGGGCCCGCGCGCGCCTCGGGCCCTATCGCTCTATCTGGGGGAGACTATGGATTCCACACGTTCCGGCATGGACGGCGCCCTGGCCCGCATGGCCGCGTTCGCCCGCGCCGACCACCGCTACGTCCTGCTCGGCACGAGCGCCGTGGCGGCGGCGGGCATGGCGCTGTCGAGCCGCCCGCGTCCCGCGCTCAGCTTCATGGCGCATGCCTACGGCGTCGAGGTCGTCATGTATTACGCGCTCGCCGCCTGGGTCGCCCTCTCCGCGGTCGCGCTCGCGTTCAAGCTTGCGAGGTGGAGGACGTACGCGCAGACGTCGCCCTTCACGCGTCCCGCTGCGGTTCGCGCGCTTCGCTACGGCTCGTATGCGGTGTGCGCTATGACGCTCGTCCTCGCGATCGACCGCATCGCGATGGGGCTCGCATCGGCATGGCGGGTCGCCGTGACCGCCGATACGCGTCCCGAGCCCATGCTCGAGAGCATGCTCTTCATGCTCTACGACAGCCGCGCGATCTTCTTCGAGGGCTTCAAGACCACGGTCGCCCTCGCGGTATTCGGCACGGTCATAGCATTCTTCCTGGCGCTGCTGCTGGTGTTCTTGCGTATCCAGGTGGTGGACCGTGCCGATAACGATTTCGTTCGGTTCTGGAAGGTCGCGGGAGCGGGTTTCGCCAAGGCCTACAGCACCGTGGTGCGCGGCACGCCCATGATGGTCCAGGCGATGATCATCTTCTTCGGCGTGTTCTCGCTGTTCAAGCTGACGAGCCTCGCGACTACGCAGATCAATGCCATCTGGAGCACCTTTGCAGCCGGCCTCGTCACCATCGTGTTGAACTCGACGGCCTATATGATGGAGGTCCTGCGCGGCGGCATCGAGTCCGTCGACGCCGGCCAGATGGAAGCGGCGCGCTCGCTCGGCCTCTCGCAGTGGCAGGCCATGAGGAAGGTCGTCTTCCCCCAGGGCGTGAAGCTCGCCATTCCCGGTTTGTCCAACGAGCTGGTCATCAACATCAAGGACTCCTCGGTGTTGTCCGTCATCGGCACCTTCGACCTCATGTTCGCCACGACGACCGTGGGCGGCATGTATTATCGCCAATTCGAGGCAGCGCTGCTGACCAGCGTGATCTATCTGTGCCTCACGATGTTCGCCTCGTGGCTGCTGGGCCGCTTCGCTGCCCGGCTCGACGTGAGGCCCGTCAAGCTCGGCAGCACGTCCGACCAGCCCGTCAACGTGGAGGAGAACTAGATCATGAGCATGAACGTATCCGCTGTCCCCATGGATGGCTGCATGGTTCGCATCGAGGGCCTTCGGAAGTCGTTCGGCGACCTGGAGGTGCTGCGGGACGTGAACCTGGACGTGGCGCCGGGCGAGGTCGTGACGATCATCGGCGCGTCCGGTTCGGGCAAGTCGACGCTGCTGCGCTGCATCAACCTGCTTGAGACGCCCGATGCGGGCCACGTGTGGTTCGAGGGCAGCGACCTGACGGCCGACCATGTGGACGTGAACGGGCTGCGCGAGGATATCGGCATGGTGTTCCAGGGATTCAACCTGTTCAACAACATGGACGTCCTCGATAACTGCACGCTCGCGCCGGTGACGCTCAAGAAGATGGGGAAGGCCGAGGCGGAGGCCGTCGCGTTGGCCCATCTTGAATCCGTGGGCCTGGCCGATTTCGCGCACGCCGCCCCCGCGACGCTGTCCGGTGGCCAGAAGCAGCGCGTCGCCATCGCGCGGGCCCTGTGCATGAATCCCAAGATCATGCTGTTCGACGAGCCGACCTCCGCGCTCGACCCGCAGATCGTGGGAGAGGTGCTCGAGGTCATGCGCGGTCTCGCGCGCGACGGCATGACCATGGTCGTCGTGACGCACGAGATGGAGTTCGCGCGCACCGTGTCC
Source organism: Collinsella sp. D33t1_170424_A12 (assembly GCF_015554865.1). Taxonomy (NCBI): domain Bacteria; kingdom Bacillati; phylum Actinomycetota; class Coriobacteriia; order Coriobacteriales; family Coriobacteriaceae; genus Collinsella; species Collinsella sp. D33t1_170424_A12. The sequence continues at coordinate 9,868 of NZ_JADNJJ010000122.1, forward strand.
GACCGCGTGGTGTTCATGGACCGGGGCGTCATCGCCGAGCAGGGCGAGCCCGAGCAGATGTTTACAGAGCCCGCGCATCCGCGTACCCGCGCGTTCCTGGCCCGGTACCTTCGGTCGTAGCGGGCATCCATGTCCGTCGAGCTCGCCCCGTGCGCGCTGGATGGCGTCCGTTCGGCCGTGAAGGGCGGCATGGTTAGGAAATTTGCGTCGAACCAAGTAGAATTGCAACCATTGGTCGATGCAAGGAGGCAATCGTGGGGGAATCTGCTAGCGAGGTAACGAGGGATGCCGCGGCGCGCGATCGGGCGCTGTGCGAGCTGCTCGATGGCGAGTTGATCTGCGCGCTGGGATGCACGGAGCCCATCGCCGTGGCGTACGCGGCGGCGCTGGCGCGCCTGGTGCTGGGCTGCGAGCCCGAGGCCATGCGCGTAGGATGCTCGGGGAACATCATCAAGAACGTGAAGAGCGTGACGGTGCCGAACTCCGGCGGCATGCGCGGCGTCGAGGCCGCGGCCGTGCTGGGCGCCGTGGGCGGCAACGCGGCCGCGGCGCTCGAGGTGCTCGAGGGGGTGGACGATGCGCACCGCGCCCGCACGGTCGAGCTGCTCGGGTCGGACGGCTACTGCGAGGTGAGCCTCGTCGAGGGCGTGCCCAACCTCTATATCGATGTGCGCGCCGAGGCCCTGGGCCACGTGGCCGAGGTCGCCATCTCGGAGCACCACACCAACGTCGTGCGCTGCACGCGCGACGGCGTGCCGGCGAACCAGCTGTGTCCCGCGGCGCGCGGCGGCGAGGTGGAGGATGCATGCTCGGGCACGTGCGCGCTGCTGAATGCGGCGGGCCCCGCTGCCGCCGAGCCCTCCCATGCGCGTCCCGTCGAGGGGATGTCGCTCGATATGATCATGGACTTCGTCGAGTCCGGCGACATCGAGGGCGCCCGCGCCGCGCTCGAGCGGCAGCTCGAGCTCAATCGCGCCATCTCGGACGAGGGCCTGCGCAACTCCTGGGGCGCCGAGGTCGGGCGCACGCTGCTGGCGACGCGCGGCGACGACGTGGCATGCCGCGCCCGCGCCCGCGCGGCGGCCGGGTCCGATGCGCGCATGAGCGGGTGCGCGCTGCCCGTGGCCATCGTGTGCGGCTCGGGCAACCAGGGCATCACCTGCGCCCTGCCCGTGCTCACGTACGGCGAGCAGCTCGGCGTACCGCACGATAGGCTGGTGCGCGCGGTCGCGTTGGCGGACCTCGTGGCCATCCATACCAAGAGCTACATCGGTGCGCTCTCGGCGTTCTGCGGCGTCGTGTGCGCGGCGTGCGGAGCCGGTGCGGCCATCTGCTGGATGCGAGGCGGCACGCGCGAGCAGATCGGCGCGACCATCGTGAACACCCTGGGCAACGTCGGCGGAATCGTGTGCGACGGCGCCAAGGCGAGCTGCGCGGCCAAGATCTCGGCGGCGGTGGACGCGGCCATCCTCGGCTGCGATATGGCGCTCGAGGGCCGCGGGTTCCGCGCGGGCGAGGGCGTCGTGCAGGATACGGTCGAGGAGACCATCGCTGCCATGGGCTACGTGGGCCGCGTGGGCATGAAGGATACCGACGTCGAGATCCTTAAGATCATGACGGGCGAGACCGAGGTCGCCGCCTGCTAGATCCATCGCACGCCCACCGTGTAACCAGGGGCGCCCCCGCGTTCGTTCGCGGGGGCGCCCCTGGGTTTTGCATCCGCTTCGCTAGGCGCGGGAGGCCGCAGCCTCTTCCTGGCGCCGGTGGAAGCGCTCCTCGATCTCGTTGAAGCTGGCGGCGAAATCGGCCATCGAGCCCGACCACGTGGCGCGCTCCTGCACGCCGTTGCCCACGTAGGCGGTCTGGATGCCGCAGGCGGG
>NZ_JADNJJ010000123.1:0-17637 GCF_015554865.1 Collinsella sp. D33t1_170424_A12
ACCTGGGTGCCACGCAGAGCTGCATCATCGAGGGCCGTCTGTCGGATTACCTGCTGCGCCATAACCCCAACCACATCGCCGTGTTGGTAACCGCGCCGTTCGACGACCGCGTCGAGATAGTGCGCGCCAAGCGCGGCCTCAATAAGAAGCAGGGTGCCAAGCTGGTGCGCGAGATGCAGCGCGCCCGCGAGCTGTTCTACAAGCGCTATTCTGCCGGCAAATGGAAGATGAGCGACGGCAAGGACATCGTGGTCAACCGCGCCAAGCTCGGCCGCGAGGGCTGCGTGGACGTGATCGCCGCCGCCTATAATGCCAAACTCCATGAGGTTGGTCTGGAAGAGTAGGGCACGCGAACGCCCGGCGCTAGCCGCATCGAGGCGTGGTTCGTTCCGTTCAAAATATATGGAGCTCTGTGAAGCTCATGGTGCAAGACGGGAGGTCGGGCGACCTCCCGTTTTTTGTGCGTCGAGCGGGGGACGGGCGGGTGTATCCCGCTTGCGGTCGTGCGTGCCTTGCCGAGACGGTATCGGCGCGCAGCGCCGAGGCTCGTTGGGGCCTGAAAAACGGACGCTCATCGCGCTTCGTAGGGCTCTCCCCCTCGAAGTGAGTGGATTTTTGCGAAGGGGGTCGATATACGCTTTTGCATCAGCTGTCTACCTGGTCTTTTAGTGCTCTCCTGACGACGATTTTGGCCTGGTAACGCGGGTGTCATATTTTTCCACTCACATCGGGGGAGAGGGCTCCGGGTGCGCGCAGGATTGATGCGCCGGCCCGTGGAAACAAAAGACGCCCGCTGGGAAAACCAGCGGACGTCTCAAATGAGGGGCTCGAGAGGGCTCGCTGTGCGACTACTCGCCCAGCAGCGCCTTCTTCATGGAAGCGGCGGCCTTCTTGCCGGCGCCCATGGCGAGGATGACGGTAGCGGCACCGGTTACGATGTCACCGCCGGCCCACACCTTGGGGTTGGACGTACGGCCGTCCTCATCGGCCTCGATGAGGCCCCAGCGGTTGAGCTCGACATCGGCGCAGAGCTTGGCAAACGGGTTTGCCATGGTGCCGATGGCGGTGATGGCAACATCGCAGGGGATCTGATACGCGGAGTCCTGGATGGGAACGGGGCGGCGGCGGCCGGAGGCGTCGGGCTCGCCGAGCTCCATGCGCTCAAGCTCGACCGCGGAGACGAAGCCGTCCTCGCCCTTGATGAACTCGAGCGGGTTGACCAGCTCGAGGATCTTGACGCCCTCTTCCTTGGCGTGATGGACCTCGGCCAGGCGCGCGGGCATCTCGGCCTCGGTGCGGCGGTATGCCAGCGTCACGCTGTCGGCGCCCAGGCGCAGGGCGGTGCGGGCGGCGTCCATGGCGACGTTGCCGCCGCCGAACACCACGACGTTCTTGCCCTGGCGGATCGGGGTGTCGTAGACGGGGAAGTCGTAGGCATGCATGAGGTTGGTACGCGTGAGGTACTCGTTGGCGCAGTACACGCCGGGGAGGTTCTCGCCCGGGACCTTGAGGAAGCGGGGGAGACCGGCGCCCACGGCGAGGTACAGGGCGTCGAAGCCCTCTTCGTTGAAGAGCTCGTCGGCGTCGAACAGGCGGCCGGCAACGGAGTTGTACTCGAAGTGGACACCCAGCTGCTCCAGGCCGTCGATCTCGCGCTTGACGATGGCCTTGGGCAGGCGGAACTCGGGGATGCCGTAGGTCAGCACGCCGCCGCCGGTGAAGAAGGCCTCGAAGACGGTGACGTCGAAGCCGTCGCGGGCGAGCTCGCCGGCGCAGGCGATGCCGGAGGGGCCGGAGCCCACGATGGCGACCTTCTTGCCGTTCTTGGGCTTGCACACCGGAGCGCGGCCCACCTCGCCGGCCATGTCGCCAACCATGCGCTCGAGCTGGCCGATGGCCACGGCCTCGCCCTTGCGGCCGAGGATGCACTTACCCTCGCACTGGTTCTCCTGCGGGCACACGCGGCCGCAGACGGAGGGCAGCAGGTTGTCGCCCTTGATGGTCTCGAGCGCGCCGCCCCAGTCCTCTTCGCGGATGCGCGCGATGAAGCCGGGGATGTTCACGCCGACGGGGCAGCCCTGCATGCACAGGGGCTTCTTGCAGTCGAGGCAGCGGTTGGCCTCGGCGATGGCGTCTTCCTTGGTGAAGCCCGTGTCGACCGGGCGGAAATCGCACGCGCGCTCGGCGGCCGGCTCCTCGTTGGGAGCGGTGCGGGGAGCGCCGATGTTCGGGCGATACTTCTTTACTTCTGGCATGCGCAGGCCTCCTGGTGACGCTTGGTGGATACGGCCTCTTCGCCGCGGTAGCTAGCCTGGCGCGCGGCAAGGTCATCCCAGTCGACCGCGCTGGCATCGAAGTCGGGTCCGTCGACGCAGGCGAACTTGGTCTCGCCGCCAACCTCGACGCGGCAGCATCCGCACATGCCCGTGCCGTCGACCATGATGGGGTTGAGGCTGGCGATGATGGGGATGTTGTGCTCGTGGCAGGTGAGGGAGGAGAACTTCATCATGGGAACGGGGCCCACGCAGAAGGCGTGATCGATCGAGTCGGTCTCGCACAGGCGCGCGAGCGGCAGGGTCACGACGCCCTTCTCGCCCATGGAGCCGTCGTCGGTGGTGACGAACAGGCCGGCGAGCGGCAGCGCGTCGAACTGCTCGTGCAGGATGAGCAGGTCCTTGGTTCGAGCGCCCATGATCACGTAGACGTTCTTGCCCTGCTCGCACAGCATGCGTGCAACGGGGTAGGCGATGGCTAGACCCACGCCGCCGCCGATAACGGCCACGGAGTCGCCCTCGACCTCGGTGGGCTGACCCAGCGGACCGGTGATATCGCGGATGAAATCGCCCTCGTTGAGCTGGGAGAGGCACTCGGTGGTCTTACCGACGACCATGAAGATGAACTCGATCCAGCCCTCCTCCGGATTCCAGTTGGCGAAGGTGAAGGGCACGCGCTCGCCCGTCTCGTCGATGCGTACCATGAGGAACTGGCCGGCGTGCGCCTTCTTGGCCATCCTCGGGGCGTGGACGCGGAACTCGAAGACCTTCTCCGAGAACTGCGTCTTCTTCAGGATTTCAAACATAGAACCCCTCTCTACCTTTTGGACCGAATGGGGCAGGCGCTCCCAGGCGGCCCATGTTGCAGGCACTTGTGTCCGTATGCGGCGTCGTATGTGCGAACGCGCATACAGTATCAAGTATACCCCCGTGGTAGCAGGGGTTACCTACCGAGCGAGTCGAAAACTGGTCAACGACGCCCCGTCATTCGGCGGCAGGCGGGGGCTGCCGGGCTAATGCCTGCCGTTGGAGGCCGCGCCGCCGTTCACGTGGTCGCGCGCGTAGACGACGCCCTGGGTGAGCGCCAGGCCGGCGGCGTCCGCCGCGCGGGCGCAAGTGGCCTCGAACTCGTCGAGTTCCTTGGGACGGAACTGCTTGAGGACGAAATCGGCTACGGGCATGCGGCCGGGAGGATTGCCGATGCCCACGCGGATGCGGCTGAAGTCCCGGCCTCCCATCTTGTCGATGATGGAACGCAGGCCGTTGTGCCCGGCGTGCCCGCCGCCCACCTTCACGCGCACGTCGCCTTCGGGGATGTCGAGCTCGTCATGGATGACCAGCAGCTCCTCAACCCCCACCTTGTACTGCGTGCAGAGCTTGGAGATGGGGCCGCCGCTCGTGTTCATGTAGGACTGGGGTTTCACCAGCACGACTTCACGGCGCTGTCCCTCGGCCTCGGGGTCGTGGACGGCTATGACGGCGACCTCGGCGCCCAGCTGCGTCTTCCAGTACGAGACGCCTGCCTGGCGCGCCAGCTCGTCTATAGCCTTGAAGCCGGCATTGTGGCGGGTGTGCTCGTATTCGTCGCCGGGGTTGCCCAAACCGGCAACCATGCGGATCTTCTTGGGGGCGGCTGCTGCCATTGATTCTCCTTCGTACGCGTTCATTCCGCTATCCATTGTGACGCCTGGCGCGCGGCTGTCAAAGTTCGCGTTGCCAAAATGCGCTGATAATGCGCACGCTTCGATCGCGGGCGATAGCATCAAGCTGATTGGATTCGTTTTGCCAAATCATGCAATCCACCGTACTATAGTGAACAGACGTTGCACAGATTCGAAAGGATGCGCGCTATGCCGCAGTATCGCGAGCTCACCGAAAGCGAGCTTAGCGTTGAGTTGTTTGATCAATTTGAGCGCAAGCAGGTCGTGACCGATTGCCGCCGCAAGGTGGATGGCGAGTGGAGGGTCCTGGCCGATCCGGGCGTGGACGACTGGACGCCCGAGGATTACGAGTTCCTGGTTTCCTGCCTCAAGCGCACCGTCGAGACCGGCGGCGTGGTGTGGGGCGCGTTCGTCGACGACGTCCTGAAGGGCTTCGCTTCGGTCGAGCGCAAGGCGTTTGGCAGCGAATCGCAGTACATGGAGCTCACCAGCCTGCACGTTTCCAACGATATGCGCCGATGCGGTATCGGTGCCGTGCTCTTCTTGCTCAGCGCCGACTTCGCGCGCAACCTGGGCATCAAGAAGCTCTATATCTCCTCGCATTCGGCGGTGGAGACGCAGGCGTTCTACAAGGCCATGGGCTGCGTCGAGGCAACGGAGTACAGCGACGACCACGTGCATCAGGCGCCGGCCGATTGCCAGCTGGAGTACGTGCTGTAGCGCGCCCGTATCAACGGAATGAAAAAGAGGCTCGGACGACGCGTGGTCGTTCGAGCCTCTTCGCATGGCGCGCGATGCGTCGGCGTGTCGTGCCTACAGGGCGAAGTCGCCGCCCACCAGGGTGGAGACGGAGCGCTCGTGGTACACGGCCTTGATGGTCTCGGCGAACTCGCCGGCCACGGAGATGGTCTTGATCTTGCCGGTCTCCTCGACGGGGATGGCGTCGGTGACGACGCACTCGACGATGGGGGCGTCGTTCAGGCGCTCGATGGCGGGGCCGGAGAAGATGCCGTGGGTGGCGCACACATAGATGTCGCCGGCACCCAGGGCCTTGAGCTCCTTCACGTTGGCGCACAGGGTGCCCGCGGTGTCGATCATGTCGTCGTTGATGATGCAGGTCTTGCCCTTGATGTCACCGATGATGCCCATGACCTCGGCGGCGTTGTGGCGCGGACGGCCCTTGTGGGCGATGGCCAGGCTGCAGCCCAGCATGTCGGAGAGCTTCTTGGCGGCCTTGGCGCGGCCCACGTCGGGGGAGACGACCACGAGGTTGTCGGTGTCGAAGCCCATGGCGTCGTAGTAGTCGGCAAACAGCGGCAGCGCGGAGAGATGGTTCACCGGGATGTCGAAGAAGCCCTGGATCTGGCCCTGGTGCAGGTCGAGCGTGATGATGCGGTCGACGCCGGCGCACTCGAGCAGGTTGGCCACGAGGCGGGCGGTGATGGGCTCGCGCGGGCCGGCCTTGCGGTCCTGGCGGGCGTAGCCGTAGTGCGTGATGACGGCGGTGATGGAGCGGGCGGAGGCGCGCTTAGCGGCATCCGTTGCGATGAGGAGCTCCATGAGCATGTCGTTGACGTTGGCGCCGGCAACGGACTGGATCAGGAACACGTCGGCGCCGCGGACGGTCTCGTCGTAGCGCGCGTAAATCTCGCCGTTGGCGAACTGCTTCAGGGTGAGACCCGAGAGCTCGACGCCCAGCAGGCCGGCGATCTTCTCTGCGAGCGGACGGTTGGAAGAGCCCGAATAGACGCGGAGGATCTTGTTCATATCCACCGTCTTCTTGGGATCGGTTGTCGGCATTTCCCTTGCTCCTTTTTGTAGTTGCTGCCTTGACTGCCTAAACGTATTACAGACGAGCGCGCCTGCGCTCGGTGTAACCCTCCAGGACGCGCTGGTCGGTGCGCTCGAGTGCGAGGGCGCCGTCCGGAACATCCTTGGTGATGGTGCCGCCCGCGCCGGTGATGGCGTCGGACCCGATGCGAACCGGCGCGACCATCATGGTATCTGACCCGATGAAGGTGCGGTCGCCGATGACGGTTGCGTGCTTGTTCTTACCATCATAGTTGCATGTGATGGAACCAGCGCCGACATTTACGCCAGCGCCCATGGTTGTATCGCCGATATAGGAGAGATGCGGGACCTTGGAGCCCTCGCCGATGGTGGACTTCTTGATCTCCACGTGCGTGCCGGCCTTGGAGCCGTCGAGCATGTGCGTGCCGGGGCGCAGGTAGGCGCGCGGTCCGCACTCGACATCGTTCTCGAGGACGGCGTCGACGGCGATGGTCTCGTCGATCACGCAGCCGTTGCCGGCGCGGGTGTTGGTGAGGCGGGTGTTGGGGCCCAGCTGGCAGCTTTCGCCCACGGAGCAGGTGCCGATGAGGTGGGTCTGCGGCCACACCACGGTGTCGCGGCCGATGGTCGCGTCCGGGCCGATCCAGGCCTGCGCGGGGTCGATGAACGTGACGCCCTCGGTCATGAGGCGCTCGTTGATGCGGTCGCGTGCGATGGCGGTGAGCTCGGCGAGCTGGACGCGGGAGTTGACGCCCAGGCCGTCGCGGTAGTCCTCGCAGTGGAAGATGCTCACGGCGTGGCCGTGGCGCTTGAGGATCTCGAGCATGTCGGGCAGGTAGTACTCGGCCTGCGCGTTGTCGTTGGTGACCTCGCCGATGTGGGCGGCCAGCAGCGCGCCGTCGAAGGCGTAGCAGCCGGCGTTGCATTCCAGCAGCTCGGCGTCCTGCTCGGGCGTGCAGTCCTTCTGCTCGATGATGCGCTCGACGGCGCCGTCGGCATCCAGCTGGATGCGGCCGTAGCCGAAGGGATCGGGCGGCGTCATGGTGAGGACGGTGGCGGCGAGCTCGCCGGTTGCCACCGTTTCGGCGAACAGGCGCACGGTGTCGGCCTGGATGAGCGGCAGGTCGCCGTTGAGGACCACTACGGGGCCGTCGGAGATACCGGTGGCCTCGAGCGTGACGCGCACGGCGTGGCCGGTGCCCAGGCGCTCGGTCTGCTCGACCGTCTCGACGCTCACGGGGCTGTCGGCGTAGGCGTCGGCCAGGATGGCGCGGACCTCGTCGGCGTGGCTGCCGACGACCACGACGACGCGCTCGCACCCAGCGGCGATGGTGGCGTCGACGACCCAGCGGATCATGGGCTTACCGAGGATCTGGTGGGAGACCTTGGCGTGGTTCGACTTCATGCGAGTACCCTCGCCGGCAGCGAGAACGATCGCGGTTGCGTTCATGCGTACTCCTTCGTATGGCGTGCGGAAATGCGTGCGGCGCGAAAGCGCCACGTCGATTCGATGATAGCGCAGCCCGCGTGGCGCGGACGGCATATGCCGCGCGTTCGCAAACAATAGGGATTTGGCGGCGTGCGGGGCCGGGGCGCGGTGCGCGGCCGGGCCGCGGCCCGGCGGTGGATACAATGGTGGGACGAGAAAGCTAAGGGCGCCGGGCGGCGCTTGCAGGGAGATGGAGGGGTCGCTCCATGGCATATCCGAAGGAGCATCGGGCGGACGGTCGCGCAGGCGGCTGCGCGGCGGTGGATGGCGGCATGACGCGCCGCGCGGTCCTGGCGGGCGCTGCGGCGGCGGTGGGCTCGATGCTCGCGGCCCCCGCTCGCGCCCAGGCGGCTTCCGCCGTGGAGGAGCTGCCCGAGACGATGGAGACCTCGGCCGAGTTCAACGGCCCCTATACCGCGTGGGCGGGCTATGCCAGCACCGCGCGCCATAGCATCGCGTCGGGAGCCGTGCCCGTGAAGTCGCCCGCTTCGCCGGAGGTCGCCTGGACCGCGGGCCTGGCGGCCCCGACCGATGCGCTCGTCCTGCGCCAATCTGGTCAGAAGGCCATGCTCTACGTGCTGGCGGGCGCGTCCATCGAGCGCCGCGATGCCGCGACGGGCGACCTGCTGGGCGCCGCGGAGCTTCCCGCGCCCGCCTGCGCCGGCGCGCAGCCGGTGTTCGCGGAGGCCTCCCTGGCGGTGGTGCTCGAGACGGGCCAGGTGGCGGTGTTCGACGAGGAGCTCGCGCCGGCCTGGGTCTCCGCGGCGCCCGCCCTTCCCGCGGGCGCCGCGTCGTGGGGCATGTCGTCCCAGGTGGTGAGCTTGGGCGGCGCGCTTCACGCGGCGCTCGTCGCGCTGGATGCATCCGGCGCCGCGCTCGGCATCGAGCTGTTCTCGCTCGCCGGCATCGACGGCTCCCTCTTCTGGAGCGCGCGCCTTCCCGTGGGCGCCGGGGCTCCCGCATCGCCCGCGCCGCGCCTCATTGCCGCAGGGGAGGGGCTGCTCTTGCTCGACGGGGGCTCGACGGCGCGCCTGGTTGACATCGCGTCCGGCGAGGTCTCGGACGAGATTATGCTCGCGGGGGCGATCGAGGGCCGCATCGCGGAATGCGGAACGGGGCTGTCCGTGGAGCCGCTCGCCGCCGCGTCCTGGACCGTGGGCGACGCGTCGGGATCGGTTTCGCTGCTGCGGGCCGTCGATGGACGGCTGGAGCTGGGCGGGACGTCGGCGCTCGCCGCCGCCGGCGCTCCCTGGCGCCTGCTGCCGTTCGCCCCGGCGGTGGCGCGCGGGCATGCGTATTTCTGGGCTCGGCGCACGGGCGATCCGGTGGACGCGGCGGTCTGTTTGGACGTTGCGCTGGATCGGATCGGCGCCGGCGAGGTTGGTGAGCCGGTGGGCGGCGAGCTGCCGACGCCGGCGGCTCCGCTGCTGGCGGTGGTGTGCGGAGCGAGCGATGCGGTCGTGACGCTGTACGCCGTCGCCGCGTCGGGGGCGGTTGCGGCGATCGAGGGCGTCGACGGCGCCGATGCGGCGTGCGCGGCGTCCGAGCTGTGGAACCCGTCCGGCGCCATACCGCGCACGGAGCCGCTGGTCAACCGCGATGGCACGCTCTTTTTGGCGACGGCTCCCTCGAACGGGTCGAAGGGCGGCTTGCTCACGGCCCTCGCTCCTGACGAGGCCCGTTCCGCCGCGACGCCCGTGGGGGGCAGCGAGGGAATCGACACCCTGGGATCGGCGCTCGCGGGCATAACGCTGCCGAACGGCGCCGGCGTGGGCGTGGGGGCGCTATTCCTGGCCGCCACGTTCGGCCTCTATGCGTTCATCCGCAACCGTGGCGGCAGGCAGCGCCGCGACGAGGGCGTGGACGAGTGGCGCGAGCAGCATGGCGAGGACGACGGGGACGACCTCGACCGCGGGCCCGGCGCCGCATGGTAGGGTCCGAGGGGGGATACGCGGTGCCGCCGGCGGACGAGCACACCGCGTTCGACACGGCGCATCCGGCGGTGCCGGCGGTCTACCTGGCGTTCACGCTGGCGTTCACCATGTTCTCGTTCCAGCCGGTCCTCATCGCGCTCTCGCTGGCGGGCGCGCTGGCCTACGGCTGCTGCGCGCGCGGCGTGCGCGAGACGCTGGCGGGCTTGCGCTGGCAGCTGCCCGTGGTGGCGGTGATCGCGCTGCTCAACCCCGTCTTCTCGGCGTCGGGCTCCACGGAGCTGTTCCGCCTGGGGGTGCGCGCGGTGTATCTGGAGAGCCTGTGCTACGGCGCCGCCATGGGCGCCCTGTTCATCGCGAGTGCGTCGTGGCTGCGCGCGGCCGCGTCGCTACTGTCGTTCGATAAGGTGATGGCGCTGTTCGGCAACGCCGCACCCGTGATCGCGCTTATGGTCTCGATGACCATGCGCCTGATCCCGCGGTTCCTGCGACGCGGCGACGCGGTGCTTGCTGCGCAGCGCGCCGTGGCCGTTCCGGGCCGCACCCGTGGGGAGCTGGTGCGCGAGCGCCTGCGCCTGTCGAGCGTGTTGATGGGCTGGGGCATGGAGGATTCGCTCGAGACGGCCGATGCCATGCGGGCCCGCGGATGGGGCGGCGCCCCCCGGCGCACCACGTTCTCGCGGTATCGCTTCACCCGGGCCGACGCCTGGGCGCTGGCGGGCTTGCTGGCGGGCGGCGCGGCCGTGGGCCTTCTAGCCTGGGCGGCCACGTCGCAGTATTCGTTCTTTCCCGTGATGAGTCGGCTGGTGCCCTGGTGGGGATACGTGCCGTATGCCGCTTGGATGCTGCTGCCCGCAGCGCTCCATCTGTGCGAAAGGAGGCGGTTCGCATGAGCGAGCCAACCCGGAGGGGGTTCGAGGAAGCGGCGGAATGCGCGCTCGAGGTGCGCGACCTCTCCTTCACCTACGCCGGTGCCGAGGAGCCGGTCCTGCACAACGTGAGCTGGCGGGTGCCGCGCGGCTCGTTCGCGCTGCTGGTGGGGGATACGGGCTCGGGTAAGTCCACGTTGCTGAGCCTGGCCAAGCCGCAGATCGCGCCCGCCGGCGAGCGGGAGGGCGAGGTGCTGGTGAACGGACGCCCCGCGTGCGGCATGGATGTGGCGGAGTCCGCGCGCACCGTGGGCTATGTGTTCCAGAACCCCGACAACCAGATCGTCTGCGAGAGCGTGTGGCACGAGATGGCGTTCGGCCTGGAGAATCTGGGCACGCCGCAGGACGAGATGCGCCGCCTGGTGGCGGAGACGAGCTATTTCTTCGGTATCGAGGATTGGTTTCGGTGCGAGACGGACACGCTGTCAGGCGGGCGCAAGCAGTTGCTCGCGCTCGCGTCCACGCTGGTTATGAAGCCCGAGCTGCTGCTGCTCGACGAGCCCACGGCACAGCTCGACCCGATCGCCGAGAAGACCTTCCTGCACGCGCTGTTCCGCGTGAACCGCGAGCTGGGCTGCACGGTGGTGGTGGCCACGCACCAGCCCCGCGCGATGCTGGATTACGCGACCTGCGCGTTTCGGCTGCGCGACGGTTCGCTGGCGCCCGTCGAGGACCTGTCCGAGCTCGATGTTCGCCCGCGGCTCCTCGAATCCGTCGACGGATGCCGCCCGGGCGTCCGCGCGGAGCTCGAACGGGCGGCCGCCGGTGCCCCCGCCGGACGTGGCGGCCGCCGCGCCCGCGCGGAGCAGCCGGCGGCGAGCGTGTCTCGCGGGTGGTTTCGCTATGGGCGCGATACCGCATGGGTGCTTCGCGGTATCGACCTCGTGGTGCGCCCGGGCGCGATCCACGCGCTGGTGGGTGGCAACGGCTGCGGCAAGTCCACGCTGCTGTCGCTCCTGGCGGGCACGCGCCGGCTCCAGCGCGGTGCCGTGTCGCGCTTCACGGAGGCCAAGGCGCTGCTACCGCAGGATCCCCGCGCGCTGTTTGCCGAGGAGACGGTGGACGACGAGCTTATGGAGTGGTCGGGCGGTGGGCGCTATGGTCGCGCGGACGTGGACGATATGCTCGCGCACCTGGGGCTCGTCCATGCGGCCGCGCTGCATCCGTACGACTTGTCGGGAGGCCAGCAGCAGTTGCTGGCGCTGGGCAAGCTCTTGCTGGTGAAGCCCGAGCTGCTGCTGTTGGACGAGCCCACCAAGGGGCTCGACACGGCTTCGCGCCGGCTGATGGCCCGCGCGTTGGTCTGGTGCCGCGACCATGGTGTGACCGTGCTCATGGCCACGCACGACCTCGACTTCGTGAACCAGGTCGCCGACGACGTGTCGATGGTGTTCGACGGCCAGATCGCCTGTACGCAACCGAGTGGGGAGTTCTTTACCGGAAATGTCTACTACCGACCCTAGCATGCCCGCAGCCGCCCGCCTCGCCCGCGGGGCGTCGCGGGCCCTTCAGGTGCTCGAGCTGCCGCTGCTCCTGGCGGTGCCGGGGTGCATGGTCGCCGCCGCCCTGAGCGGTATCGACCAGGCGGGCCTCGTCATGCTGCTCGTCGTTGGCCTGGTGCTCGCGCTGTTCTTCGCCGGTTACGAGGCGGGTAAGCCGGCACTGCGCCAGATCATGCCCACGCTCGTGCTGGCGAGCCTCGCGGCGGCGGGGCGCATCCTGTTCGGCGCCATTCCCGATTTCAAGCCCGTGTCGGCCATAGCCATCATCGCCGGCGCCGCATTGGGTCCGCGCAGCGGGTTCATGGTTGGCGCGCTTGCGGCGTTTACCAGCAACTTCTTTTTTGGTCAGGGCATGTGGACCCCATGGCAGATGTATGCCTGGGGAGCCGTGGGCTATCTGGGCGGCGTTCTGGCGCGCCTGCGGTTGTTCCAGAAGCCGAATGGCGGCGTGCGCTATGCGCTGCTCGTCCCGTTCGGCTTCCTGTCGGGTCTGTTCTACGGCGTGATCATCAACGCGTTCGACGTGGTTGCCTACGTCCGCCCGCTTACCTGGCCGGGCGCGCTGGCGCGCGTGGCCATGGCGCTGCCGTTCGACCTCATGCACGGTTTCGCCACCTCGGTGTTCCTGGCGGCGCTCTATGCGCCGTGGACCCGGCGTATCGGCCGGGTCGTGCGCAAATACGGCATCTGACGGGAATGGTGGTTCGGCCCGCGTCGCGTGGGCCCGTTTGCGAAACGCGGCCGCGCCCATGTTGGTGCGCGGCCGCGTTTCGCGTTGCTCGGTGAGGCTGGGTGCTGCGGGCGTTCCGCCCAAGGCTGCGCGGCTAGAGTTCGACCTCCAGCTCTACGGGGCAGTGATCGGATCCAAAGATATCGTTGCGGATGCGCGCGTCGCGGATGTTGGACGCGATGGCGTCGCTCACCAGGAAGTAGTCGATGCGCCAGCCCGCGTTGTTCTTGCGCGCGTTGAAGCGGTAGCTCCACCAGCTGTACACGCCCTCCACGCCGGGGTTGAGGGAGCGCCAGGTGTCGGTGAAGCCGGCGTCGAGAAGCTCGGAGAACTTGCCGCGCTCCTCGTCCGAGAAGCCCGCGTTGCCCCGGTTGCTCTTGGGGTTCTTAAGGTCGATCTCCTCATGCGCCACGTTGAAGTCCCCGCAGGTGATCACGGGCTTTCCGGTCTCGTCCTCGAGGCTTTTGAGGAACGCGCGGTAGGCGTCGTCCCAGGCCATGCGCGTGTCGATGCGGGCGAGCTCGTTCTGGGCGTTGGGGGTGTAGACGTCCACGTACCAGAAGCGGTCGAACTCCAGCGCGCAGACGCGCCCCTCGGTGGCGGCGACGGCTACCAGCTCGAGGGCGTCGTCGGAGAGGCCGGCGAGACGGCCGGCGCGCAGGACGTCGTCGGCATGGCGCACCGACAGCGGCTCCTCGCGCGTGAACACCGCGGTGCCCGAATAGCCCTTGCGCTCGGCGTAGCTCCAAACCTGGTGGTATCCGGGCAGGTCGAGTTCGACTTGGCCCTCCTGCAGCTTGGTTTCCTGCAGACCCAGGATGTCGGCGTCGAGCTGGGCGACGATATCGGTGAAGCTCGGATCCTTCTTGAGGACGGCTCGCAGGCCGTTGACGTTCCACGAGGCGAGCTTGTACGTGCGGGTGGGGGTGCTCATGGGTTCTCCCGTATAGATCGAAGGGGCGCACCCTGCGGTTGCGGGGCGCGCGGCGTTTTTTGTTAGCCATAGCTTACGATAGAACGGCTTGCTGTAAATGACAAAATTGCAAGCAAGTTTGTTGACTATTCCCAAGGGGCGGCATCTATACTTGAATAACCGCGCGCCTCAGGGGGCGCGACGGGATTCGTTACCAGTGGCTACCGCACGATCGGGGGATGGTCGCATGGGTTTGGCGCACGAGGATGACGCTGCGCTTTGGATACGGTGTCTGACGTTTCTTATCAAGATGGGCTGCGCGTGCCTTATCGCCGCCAGCTTGGTGTACCTGGCGCTTGCCGGGATTCATTACGCGGTTATCAGCGGCTTGTTCAGCGAGGCCGAGGTCCATGGGACGCGCGTCATCATCGCCTACGCCCTGGCGCTGTTCGGTCTGTTCCTGGCGGCGGGGGTGCTGGGCCTGTGGACGTGCATCGCCCCGCGCCGTATGCCTGCTTTCGCCGCAGCGGCCCTGGCACCCGCGGCCGCCATCTTCGCAGGGGTCGCAACCTCGACGTTCGGCGTTGCGGATAGCGCGTTCGACGCCGGTTTCATCAAGGCGTTCGACCTGTTTTTCGGCGTGCTCGCGCTTGTGTTGAGCGCGGCGGCAGCGGCGGTGTGGCGTCTGGCCGCGCGCGCCGAGGCGGCCGCCGACGATCGAGGCGACCTGGATGGCGGCGCCGACGAGCGCGCGTGCGGCGAGGATGCTGGTCTCGACGATGATACGGCCTGTTTCGACGACGCCGACGAGCCCGATGTCGAGCCCGCCGACGAGTCCGATGACGTGTTGGATGGAGAACCGGCCGACGACCCGGGCGACGAACCGACTGGGGAACCTGCGGGCGAACCTGCGGGCGAACCGGCCGACGAACCGGGCGACGAACCGGCTGGCGAACCAGCCGACGAACCAGCTGGGGAACCTGTGGACGAGCCGGCGGACGAACCGGCCGGAGAACCGGCGGACGAACCGGTCGACGGGCCGGTCGATACCGACCTGGCCGACGATCCGTGGGCGCGGCTGCCGAGCATGACCGCCGACCCCGAGGAGTATCTCTTCTCAAATGCTTCGCCCCGCGAGTGGTAACAAGGAGGAGCCTTGACCCGACCCATATCAGATGCCTGCGAGGCGCGGCAGGCGCTGGCGCGCCTGTTCGATACGCACGAGCGCGTGGTGTTCTTCGGCGGCGCCGGCGTGTCCACGGCCAGCGGCATTCCCGATTTCCGCAGCCAGGATGGTCTTTACAACCAGCAGTTTTCCTATCCGCCCGAGACGATTCTCTCCCGCACCTTCTACGACGCGCATCCAGCGGAGTTCTTCGCGTTCTATCGGAAGAAGATGATTGCGCCGGACGCGCGGCCCAACCGGTGCCATGTCAAGCTCGCCGAGCTCGAGCGCGCCGGCGTGCTCTCCGCGGTGGTGACGCAGAATATCGATGGCCTGCATCAGGCGGCCGGTTCGCAGCGCGTCTACGAGCTGCACGGCTCGGTGCACCGCAACATCTGCCGTTCCTGCGGGGCGGTCTACGACGCCGCGTGGATCATGGCGCGCGGGCACGAGGATGCGCGCGGCGTGCCGACGTGTCCCGTGTGCGGCGGCTCGATCAAGCCCGATGTGGTGCTGTACGAGGAGCCGCTCGACGAAGGCGTGCTTACAGGTGCGATCGAGGAGATCTCCCGGGCGGACGCGCTCGTGATCGGGGGCACGTCGCTGGTGGTGTATCCCGCTGCGGGGCTGACGCGGTATTTCGGGGGAGACGCCCTTGCGATCGTCAATCGCGATGCGACGGCGCAGGACGGCCGCGCCGACGTGCTCATCTCGTGCGACATCGCGCAGGCGTTCGACTTCTAGCTCGCTTTTTGTCCCCGGCCGTTCGGGTTGATGCACAACCGCCTGTCGTTGCAGCCGGCTGCCGTTCGCGGCGGCCGGCTTCGTTTTTCGCCAGTGTTTTCATTGATTCGGGGGTAAGGCGCCGAAGCTGGATACAATAGAGTGAGTTTTTATGAAGGCGAAAGGATGTTCATGGCAAACGATACCAAGACATGGCGTTGCGGAAAGTTCGAGCTTCGGTTCGACCGTCCCCGCATCATGGGTGTTCTCAACGTTACGCCGGATTCCTTTAGCGACGGCGGCGAGCATTTCGATACCGATGCCGCCATCGCGCACGGCCTGAAGATGCTCGACGAGGGCGCCGACATCATCGACGTGGGCGGGGAGTCCACGCGTCCGGGCTTCACCCCGGTGAGCGCCGATGAAGAGGCGAAGCGCGTGCTGCCCGTCGTGCGCGCCCTGGCGCAGAAGGGCGCCATCGTCTCCATCGATACGCGCCATGTGGACGTGGCCAAGGCCGCCGTTCGCGTGGGCGCGTCCATCGTCAACGATGTGACGGGATTCACCGATCCCAAGATGGTCGAGTTCGTGGCTTCGAGCGACTGCGGCGTGATCGTCATGCACGCGGGCGACCTCACCGAGGAGCCCAAGCGCCGCCATACGCCCGTGCAGCTCGACACCTCCGCCGCCGCGTTCGTTGCCGAAAAGGCCCGCGCCGCCGCCGAAGCGGCCGAGGCCGCGGCCGCCGCGAAGGCTGCCGCCGCTGCCAAGAGCGCCCACCCGCGCCGCAAGGGCGGCGTGCTGGGCGGTTTGGTGCAGCCCCAGCTTCCGTTCTCCGACGTGCCCAACGGCTCCGAGGCCGCTGCATCCGAGTCCGCGCCCGAGGCCGAGCCGCGGGATACGTCCGCGTCGAGCGCCCGCGCCGCCGTAGCCGCTGCCGCCGCTCAGACCGAGGAGCAGAAGCGCGGCGTCTATGCGAACGACGAGCTGGCCGCCATCATGGCGCGCTCGGCCCGCCGCGACGCCGCAACCGGCGCCACCTCGCAGCTCCGGCGTTTCACCCTGCCCGATTCCGCCCCCATCATGCGCCGCGTCATGGGCTTCCTGTCCGACCAGGCGCGCGCCCTCATGCACGCGGGCGTGGCGCGCGAGCGCATCTGCATCGATCCGGGTCCGGGTTTCGGCAAGGAGGCAAACGAGGACATCGTGATCCAGCGCGAGACCGCCAAGCTCGCTTCGCTGGGCTATCCGTTGCTGTGCGCCGTCTCCCGCAAGCGCTTCGTGGGCGCCGTCTCGGGCGTGGCCGATGCGCGCGAGCGCGACGCCGCCACGTACGGCGTGTGCCTGGGCGCCATCCAGCTGGGCGCCAACATCGTGCGCGTCCACGACGTACGGGGCTTCTCGCAGTTCCTCAACGGCTTCTGGGCCATCGCCCGTCCGCAGCCGCGCCGCGCGTTCGTGGCCATCGGGTCGAACCTGGGCAAGCGCACCGACAATATCCGCGCCGCTAAGGAGCTCATCGCGGCAATCCCCATGACCTGCGTATCGAGCTGCTCGCGCATCTACGAGAGCGAGCCCGCGTACGAGGAGGACCAGGACGCCTTCGCCAACGCCGTCATAGAGATCAAGACCGAGTTGGCGCCGCTCATCCTGCTGGACGAGCTGCTCAAGATCGAGGAGCGCATGGGGCGCGACCGTTCGGACGCCGCGCGCGCCAACGGCCCGCGCATCATCGACCTGGATCTGCTCTGGATGGACGGCGAGGTGCACGGCGGCGACCGCCTGCGTCTGCCCCATCCGTATCTGGGCGAGCGCGACTTCGTGCTCGTGCCGCTCGAGGACCTCATGCATGACCCGGCGCGTTTCTTCCGCTACGAGGGCGTTGACGTGAAGGAGCCCGAGGACCGCGTGGGTCACGTGGTGGGCGAGCTCGGCTCTATGTAGCGCGCCGGCCGGTTGGAGCGGCATTCGATTGGAAACGAAGGGGCGGCCCGGCGTCAAGCGGGTCGCCCTGATTTGTTGGGCGACGGAGCCCTATGGAAAGGTTGGTGCAAGATGGCCGAGGTCGACCAGCTGTGCGTGGAGCTCGAACTCACGCCCAAGGTGAAGATGATGGAGTTCATCGCGCTGCCGCAGGTGTGCGCGATGGGCGTGGTGGAGTACCTGCACGGCCTGGGCATGGGTAAGCAGGTGGGTATCGGTTGGCCGGCGGATCTGGTGGCGCGCCGCGCCCGGGAGGCCGAGCCGGGTGGCGAGAAGCCGCGCGAGGCGATGAGCGCCGACACCGCTTCGTTCGACTTCGACCTGTTCATGGGCAAGGTGGGCGTTCACGCGCATGCGGGAGAGGCGGGGCCGGCGGCCAGCGTGACGCTGAGCGTGGACATGCCCGTGCTCGCCGGTGCCGCCGAGCGGTCCGGCGTGGAGCTGCCGGTACGCGATGAGCTGCGGGTTCAGCTGGCTGCCGCCATCGAGCACAAGGTGGCCGCATGGGAGCAGCTGCTTGCAACGCGCCCCTCGCCCGGCCCTATGG
>NZ_JADNJJ010000124.1:0-2548 GCF_015554865.1 Collinsella sp. D33t1_170424_A12
GCGGACATGGCTCAGTTGGTAGAGCACAACCTTGCCAAGGTTGGGGTCGCGGGTTCGAGCCCCGTTGTCCGCTCCATTGCTTGCTTGAGGGCCGACTCTTCGATCGGCCCTTTGCATAATGGCGAAGTGGCCAAGTGGTAAGGCAGAGGCCTGCAAAGCCTTTACCCCCGGTTCGAATCCGGGCTTCGCCTCCAGAATTTTCAAGACGCCTTCGGGCGTCTTTTTTATTGCGGTTTCCGGCTCCTTTTCACGCCCCGCCCCCGAACACAACAACGGTCCGCCCTTCTCGCCTATAGTGCCGGCAGCGCTCTGCAACCACGTTTACCTGCTGAAATCCCATATAATCGGTGTGTTGCTCCCTGAAGCCGCTCATCACGGAAAAGCAGCCGCCTGCAGATTGCCGGCGTCTCAACATACCGTTTGGTACCTTTCTAATTGAACCGCATGCCGTTCCTTCCTAGTATTCAGCTTGCAGCCGTGCGTATGCAAAACCATCGACCCGTATCATGCGGCTGCGGAAGGAGGGCGTCATGCCAACACGTATCCCGTTCACCTGGTCACCGCGCTTCAAGATGGTCGCATGCGGCTTCGCCGCCGGCGCCGCCATGCTGACCGCACTGCCCCTCGATGCGCTGGCATGTACCCAGTTCTGGGTGCCCGCCCAGTACACCGCCTCTGGAAACCGCTTCGTAGGCCGCAACGAAGACGGCGGCACCCGCTATTTCAAGACCTTCGGCGTTTCCCAGCCGCAGGCTAATACCACCTATTCGTCCGGTGAGTCCTCGTTCTCCTGGACGTCTGATAAGACCTCGTATCGATACACCTTCATTCGCGATGCCAAGGCCTACTGGGAGGGCCGCGGAGACGCCTATAGCGCCGCGGGCATCAACGAGCAAGGCGTTTCGGCTTCGGCAACGTTGAGCACCGACTATAACGACCAGATCGCCGCGATCGATCCCCTTAACGAGGAGTCCGGCATCGGCGAGTACAACTATGTGAGCATCATCCTCGGCGAAAGCAAGACCGCTCGCGAGGGCGTCGAGCTGATCGGGCGACTTGTAAGCGAGTACGGCGCGCTCACCTGCGACCAGCTCACCATCTCCGACGTCAACGAATCCTGGCTGTTCATGGTTCTCTCCGGCCACGAATGGCTGGCCATGCAGATGCCCGAGGACAAGGTCTCGGTCAATCCCAACATGAGCAACCTTCGCTTCGATGTCGACCTCAACGACCCCACGGTCTGCCTCCACTCCGAGGGGCTGCTTACCACCCCTGGCGACCTGCTGAAGTACAAGGCGGACGGCAAGACCCCCGATATCGCCGCCACCTACGGAGCCGATGACGCATCCCAGGGCATCGGGCAGAACAACCGCTATGGCCAGGGACGCGCATACTTCGGGGCCCCGCTTGCCAAGGACTCCTACGAGTGGGGCAAGCAGCTCAACGGAGACGGCAGCGTCTGGCGCGAGGGCATCACGAAGATCACCGAGCCCGAGCTGTTCTTCACCCCCGGCCTGAAGGATATGTCCACGTTCACCATCGTACGCGCACATGCCGCACGCGGCGAGCAGACCGACAACCTCAACGCCGACCTGAACCCCGCCGTCGATGCCATCGGCAAGCAGTGGCAGATGGAAGGGCATATGTTCGAGATCCGCGACGACCTGCCCGCGGATATCGCGACGGTCCAGTGGGAAACCATGGCTCCCACCGAGTTCTCGGTCGCCATGCCGTTCTACTCGGCCCTGCTCACCGAGGCCTCCCCGTACTTCAAGGACGTGAACCAGGATACAAGCCACAGCGGCACGGGCAACTTCTGGGAGATTGAAAACAAGACCGAATACGCCATGGAGGAGGAACCCGAAGGCTCCATCGACTACGTGCTGATCGATATCAACACGCTCGCCTACAACAACCGTGAATCCATGGCTGCGGGAACGCGCGCCTACCTCGACGCCCTGCAGAAGCAGATCATCGCACAGCACGAGCTCGTCGACGCCGTCATGCAGGCGACGCCCGCAGAGAAGCGTGGCGAACTCGCCAACTGCGCGCACAAGGTGATGGTCGAGCAGACCTATCGCAAGTGCGACAAGCTCCTCGACGAGATGCGCGCCTACATCAAGGCAGGCGACTTCTCCACCCCGTTCGCCGCATCCGACAACGACGCCCAGGCCAAGGATATGAAGGCCCCGCTCGTGTACGCCCCGACGGTCATCCTTCCCGCCATCACCGCTCAGCCCGCAAGCGCCACGTACGAGCAAAACGCAGCAGCCGCCGATCTCGCCGTGACGGCCAAGGCCGACGACGGCGTGGGCGCCCTCTCCTACGAATGGTTCCGTACGTCCGGCGATGCCGTTAGCTCGACCGGCGTGAAGACCGCCAATATGCCCGTAGACACATCCAAGACGGGCTCGCAGTCCTACTTCTGCCGCATCACCAACGCTGCAGGCAAAAGCGTGGACTCCAACGTTGCTACCATCACGGTGACGGTCCCCGCAGCCAAGCCCGGCGATGGGGCGTCTGATACGAGCAAGCCCGGCGCCAGCAA
>NZ_JADNJJ010000125.1:0-9379 GCF_015554865.1 Collinsella sp. D33t1_170424_A12
GAGGGCCTTATCCATTTCCATGATTCCGATTACTTCGCCCAGCATATGCACAACTGCGACCTGGTGAATCTTGAGGATATGCTCCAGAACGGCACCGTGATCTCGGGAACGCTCATCGAAAGGCCGCACAGCTTCTCCACGGCATGCAACATCGCCACGCAGATCATCGCCCAGGTGGCTTCGTGCCAGTATGGCGGTCAGTCCATCTCGCTCACGCATCTCGCCCCCTTCGTCGAGGTATCTCGACAGAAGATTCGCCGTCAGGTCGAGGCCGAGCTCGCCGAGCTGGGCGTCGAGGCGCCGCAGGACAAAGTGGCCGACGTGGTGGAGACGCGCTTGCGCGACGAGATCCGCCGCGGCGTCCAGACCATTCAGTACCAGGTCGTTACGCTTATGACCACGAACGGCCAGGCGCCGTTCGTAACCGTGTTCATGTACCTGAACGAAGCGCGCACGGAGTCCGAGAAGCGCGATCTTGCCATGATTATCGAGGAGACGCTGCGCCAGCGTTACGAGGGCGTGAAGAACGAGGCGGGCGTTTGGATCACCCCAGCGTTCCCCAAGCTCATCTATGTGCTCGAAGAGGACAACATCACCGAGGGCGCTCCCTATTTCTATCTCACGGAGCTGGCCGCCAAGTGCACCGCCAAGCGCATGGTGCCCGATTACATCTCCGAGAAGAAGATGCGCGAGTACAAGCTCTCAAAGGGCGAGACCGAGGGCAACGGCGATTGCTACACCTGCATGGGTTGTCGTTCGTTCCTCACGCCCGATCGTTCCGGCAACGGCTACGATAACGTGGCGCGCGCCAAGAACTACGAACCGGGCAAGCCCAAGTACTACGGGCGCTTCAACCAGGGCGTCGTGACCATCAACCTCGTCGACGTCGCTCTTTCGTCGCATCAGGATATGGACAAGTTCTGGGAGATCTTCGATGAGCGCCTCGAGCTCTGCCATAAGGCGTTGCGTTGCCGCCACGAGCGCCTTCTGGGCACCCTGTCGGATGCTGCGCCCATCCTGTGGCAGTACGGTGCGCTGGCCCGCCTGGACAAGGGCGAGACCATCGACAAGCTGCTGTACGGTGGGTACTCCACCATCAGCTTGGGTTACGCGGGTTTGTATGAGTGCGTGAAGTACATGACGGGTGCTAGCCACACCGATGCCGCGGGCACGCCGTTCGCTATGGACGTCATGCAGCATATGAACGACAAGTGCGCCGAGTGGAAGGCTGCCGAGGATATCGACTACTCGCTCTACGGCACGCCGCTCGAGTCGACGACGTACAAGTTCGCCAAGCTGCTGCAGCGCCGTTTCGGCATCATTCCCGGCGTCACCGACAAGGGCTACATCACCAACAGCTACCATGTGCACGTGACCGAGGAGATCGACGCTTTCGATAAGCTTCAGTTCGAGAGCCAGTTCCAGCGTTTGTCTCCGGGCGGCGCCATCTCGTATGTCGAGGTTCCCAACATGCAGGATAACCTCAAGGCAGTCATCCGCGTGATGCAGTATATCTACGACAACATCATGTACGCGGAGCTGAATACGAAGAGCGACTACTGCCAGGAGTGCGGCTACGATGGCGAGATCGCTATCGTCGAGGACGACGGCAAGCTCGTGTGGGAGTGCCCCAATTGCGGCAACCGCGACCAGGAGAAGCTGAACGTGGCGCGCCGTACGTGCGGGTACATCGGCACGCAGTTCTGGAACCAGGGCCGCACCGAGGAGATTCGCGATCGCGTGCTGCACCTGTAGGGTTGATTCAGGCGGGTGCCGGGGACATACGGCATCCGGCGCTCGAGCTGTCCTGCTCGCACGGAGGCCCCGATGGGATTCGATCCCAACGGGGCCGGGCCCCTTCGGGGGCGTGCGCTTTCCTTTTCTTTTTGATAGAACAGACGCCTGCGGTTTTGATGGCGTTGGACGCGGCGCGTTGCGATGCCGTGCACATATCCCTACACTGTTGCGAAAACGCGACGGTGGGGGTGTGCTCGATGAACTACGCTGAGATTAAGTATTTCGATATCGCGAATGGCGAGGGTGTGCGGACCAGCTTGTTTGTTTCGGGCTGCCGGCGCGGGTGCAAGAATTGCTTTAACGAGGTAGCGTGGAACTTCGCCGCAGGCGATTCGTTTTCCCGCGAGGTCGAGGATGAGATCATCGAATCGCTTCGTCCCGCGTACGTCGATGGCCTCACGGTGCTGGGTGGAGAGCCTATGGAGCCCGAGAACCAGGCGGGGTTGGTCGGCTTTCTCGAGCGCGTGCGAGCCGCGTACCCGCGGACGAGCGGCAAGACCATATGGTGCTTTACCGGCGACACGCTCGACGAGCTGCTGCCCGGTGGCCGTCATCGAACCGAATATACGGACCGCCTGCTTTCCTGCGTGGACGTGTTGGTCGATGGACCTTTCATTCAGGAGCTCTACGATATAACGCTGCGATTCCGTGGATCGTCCAACCAGCGACTGATCGATATGCCTGCCACCCTGGCGGCCATCGAGCGCGGGGAGGCCGTGGATGCCGCCGTGATGCCGTGGGTCGATAAGGAAATCTACGCCACTCATGCGATGTAGCGCCTGCCGCCTTTTGTGCGCCGGCGGCATCCTTGCACTTCGCTCCATCTGCGCCGGCAACGGCGGTGCGCGGCACGCGGTGCAGCCGTATACGAGCTGGATGCGCCTGGGTCTCAAGCGGTGGCGGGGCATTCGTGGTACCATAGCGAGAACAGTGATGCAAAACGCGTGCACGTGCATGCGTTAAGGAGCGTATACCATGGTTGACCAGCAAAAAGTTGAAGAGGCCGTGCGCCTGTTGCTCGAGGGGATCGGCGAGGACCCCTCGCGCGAGGGCTTGGTCGAGACGCCCGCGCGCGTGGCGCGCATGTATGCCGAGCAACTTGCGGCGGGTATGGAGAGCGATGCCGCCGAGCACCTTTCCAAGACCTTCTCCGTTGGTAGCAACGATTTGGTGATCGAGCGCGATATCACGTTTTACTCGCTGTGCGAACATCATATGCTGCCCTTTTATGGCAAGGCCGCCATCGGCTATATCCCGAACGGTCGCGTCGCCGGCCTGTCCAAGCTCGCGCGCACGGTCGAAACGTTCGCCCGTCGTCTGCAGCTGCAGGAGCAGCTCACGGCGCAGATTGCCGATGCGCTCATGGACTACCTTGCGCCGCAGGGCGCTATCGTCCTGCTCGAGGCCGAGCACATGTGCATGACCATGCGCGGCGTGCAGAAGCCGGGCACGAAGACGGTCACGTTGGCTCGTCGCGGGGTGTTCGAGTCGGACCCCGCTCTGGAGCAGCGGTTCTTCAACATGCTGGATCGCGGCTAGATATGGCCGTTGCGCTGGGGTCTGTCGAGGCCGGAGCCGCACGGGGCCGTGCGTCGGCATCGGATGCGCCGTGCCGAAGCCGGGTTTCGTCGGCGCCTGCAGGGGCGGGCGCGGCGGACATGCCGCGCGTCGACGCCGTCTGGCGTCACCCCGGCTACCGGTATGCGTTCGCCGCGTTGCAGCAGGCCGAGGCGAATCGCATCTTCTGCCGCCACGACCTGCAGCATTTCCTAGATGTGGCGCGTGCGTGCTGGATCTTGCTGCTCGAGGACGAGTCTGCACGCGACCTCCATATACCGAAGGACATCGTGTACGCTGCGGCGTTGTTGCATGATATAGGCCGCGGTGCCGAATACGAGACGGGTGAGCCCCATGATGCGGCGGGAGCGCGGATTGCCCGCGAGATTTTGGGTACGGTAGAACCTGATACACGTTTCTCGCCGGACGAGTGCGCGCAGATCGTCTGCGCGATCGCGCATCATCGTTCGAGCGCGGCGGTACCGGATGCCGCCGCCGACCGCGCGGCCGTGTTGTCGCGGGCGCTGCGCCGTGCCGACAAGGCGGTTCGCCCTTGCTTCGCCTGTCCTGCGCGCTCGGCGTGCAACTGGCCCGACGAGAAGAAGAACCTCGCGATTCGTATGTAAGGAAGCGATGAGCATGAGCGAGAAGAAGCTGTGCGAGACCATCGAGGACGACCGCGGCGTGCTGGCGCGCCGCGATGGCGCGGGCCTGCCGGTGCGCGCCGGATCCGTGAGCCATGTGACGGCCGAGGACGTGGCCTTGGCCGATAAGGTGTTTATCGACGGCCTTGAAGTGTATGCCAACCACGGCGTATACGAGGAAGAGAACAAGCTCGGCCAGAAGTTCGTGGTGTCGGCGACGCTTTACTGCGATACGCGCCGTGCGGGCCAGACGGATGACCTGGACGCCTCCATCGATTACGGCACGGTGTGCCACGATATCGACGGCTTCTTGCGCGAGCATACGTTTAAGCTCGTTGAACGTATGGCCGAGGCGCTGGCGGCCTATCTCATCGACCGCTATCCGCTTCTGATGGGTGTTCGCCTGAAGATCGAGAAGCCGTGGGCTCCCGTAGGCCTGCCGCTGCGATCCGTGGGCGTGGAGATCGAGCGCCTGCGGTAGGGGCGCGGCGCTGCGCGCGCCGTATGCGGGCCGCCCGTTTTGCGCGGTGGCCCGCATCCGCGAGACGATTTTGCTGGGCGGGGGCGCGCTGCGCGGGCGGCGCGCCCCCGCCTGTGCGGTAGCGCACGCCTATGCGATCGTCTCGGCTGCGTGGCTGAGTAGCTGCTTGAGTTCGCGATTGCGCGGGCAGTAGACGTCGAGGAGCATGTGGAAGCGCTTGCCGTGGTTGGGCTCCATCAGGTGCACGAGTTCGTGGATCATCATGTACTCGAGGCAGGCGGGCGGATATGAGGCGAGGCGCGCGTTGATGCGGATCGCGCCGGTGCTCGGGGTGCACGAGCCCCAGCACGTCTTCATGTGGCGGATCTGCCACCAGCCCGCTTCCACGCCGACCTTCTTCTGCAGGCGCTTCATCGTTTTCGGCAGCACGCGCATGAGCTCGCTCTTCTGAAGCTCTGCGGTGGCTTTGGCATCTGCGGGCGCCTCGTCGGGAGAGAGCGGTTTGCCCCAGAGGTGCGTGCGCTCCCAAGCTTCCGTTGCGGTGCACGTGGCTGCCGGATCGTCGCCGTTCGCATCGGGGATGCGCTTCGGCACGCGTGGCGCGAGCCATCGTTCGCGTTCGGCTAGAAACGCCTGGGCCTCCTCCATGGTGGCGGGCTCCGGGATGCTCAATGCCACGGTGCCGTCCGTGCGGATGCGCAGGTTGAAGTTCTTCACGCGCTTTCGCCGCACTTCTACGGGGATCCCGTTGACGGGGGTTGTGATGATGGTTGCCTCGTGTTCGTTCATGGCTCTTGTCCTTGCTTGCTCGTCGCGCTGCGCTCCGCGCGGTTCCATCCTGCCGCTTGCGATCAAATTTGACTTTACGTGTCTCTTTCTTTTGGGAAACGGTACCATAAACCGAATTGTTCCCTATCGAAAGGACTGCCAATGAGTCACCACGAGCGTGAAGTCATCGGCGTCGACGACCGGGTATCGCCCGGCCGCGCCATCCCGTTGGGCATCCAGCACATGATGAGCATGTTCGGCTCCACGGTGCTCGTTCCCGTTCTTACGGGCCTCGACCCCAACGTCGCCATCATGTGCTCCGGTATCGGCACCATCTGCTATCTGCTGGTAACCGGCAACAAGATCCCCAGCTATCTGGGAAGCTCGTTCGCCTTCATCAGCCCCATCGTCGCCGTGGGCGCCATGCGGGGCCTCGACGCCGCCATGTCCGGCGTGATCGTGGCGGGCCTCGTGTTCCTGGCCGTCGCGGGTATCATCAAGCTGGTGGGTACCGGCTGGCTCGATCGCTTGCTGCCTCCCGTGCTGGTGGCGTCGGTCATGGTCGTTATCGGTGTGGGGTTGTCGGCCACCGCGGCCAACATGGCGTTCATGGGGACCGACGCCGCCGGAGCCGCGGTCTTCAACGTGCAGGGGGCCATCGTGGCGGCGGTTACGCTGTTTGCCGCCGTGCTGTTCTCGGGCCGTGGCGGCATCGTGGGCACCGTGCCCGTTCTGCTCGCCATCATCGTGGGCTATCTGGTGTCCGTGGCGCTTGGCATGGTGGATTTCGCGCCGGTTGCCGAGGCGGCGTGGATCGGTCTGCCTAACGTGAGCTTCCCCACATTCGACATGGGCGCCATCGCGCTCGTCGCCCCCGTCGCCATCGTCGTGGTGATCGAGCACATCGGTCACCTGCTGGCGGTGGGCGAGATCGTGGATCGCGACTATCGGCCTTTGCTGCCGCGCTCTCTTGCGGGCGACGGCCTGTCCTGCGTCATCTCCGGTTTCCTGGGCGGTCCTCCCACTACGACCTATGCCGAGAATATCGGCGTGATGAGCGTGACGCGCGTGTATTCCACGCAGATCTTCTGGTATGCGGGCGGCTTCGCGCTCGTGGTGGGCGGCTTCTGCCCGAAGCTGGCCGCGCTCATCAACTCCATCCCCAGCCCGGTTATGGGCGGCGTATGCCTGCTGCTGTTCGGCCTCATCGCCTCCAACGGCCTTCGTATGCTCGTATCCAACCGCGTCGACTTCGACGTGAACCGCAACCTCATGATCGCGTCGGTCGTCATCATCCTGGGCGTGGGCATGGAGTGCTCCGGTATCGCCATCCCGCTGGGCGATTACACCCTGCCCGGCATGGCCACCTCCACGCTCGTGGGCATCATCTTGAATCTGGTGCTCCCGCAGGACAAGCGGGGCGTGGCGGCGGTTGAGTAGATTTGCCTCGCGCGCGGCATAGGCACGCGCGGCGTCGGGTATAGTGGTTCAACGTGCCGGAGGGGAGAAACGTGCCCGCTTCGGCTATCTCGCAAGCTCTTCGCCTCCATCCGGGCGGAGTTCCTACGACTGAAAGAGGATGCAGATGTCCAACCAGGGTAAGAAGGTGCGCGCGCATTACCGCGGCACGCTCGATGACGGCACCCAGTTCGATTCCAGCTACGACCGCGGCGAGCCCATCGAGTTCGTCGCCGGCGCCGGCCAGATGATCAAGGGCTTCGACGCCGCCGTGCTCGACATGGAGGTGGGCGAGAAGAAGTCCGTCCACATTCCCGCCGCCGAGGCGTACGGCGAGCGTTCCGAGGACATGATCTTGTTCTTCCCGGCAGCCGAGGTGCCCGATTTCGACAAGGTCCAGGTGGGCATGAAGCTCTTCCTGCAGGGTCCTGGCGGCATGCCCGTGCCTGTGACCGTCGTGGAGGTGTCGCCCGAGGGCGTCAAGCTCGACGCGAACCACGAGCTCGCCGGTTGCGACCTCAATTTCGATATCGAGCTCGTCGAGGTGCTCGACTAGTTCCTCCTGCGCGCTTGCTCGCGGCCCGGGGCGTCTTGCGGCGCCCCGGGCCGTTTTGCTATCCGCGCCGAAAAGTCGTGGTTGCCTTTCCCGGTTCTTCCGTTACAGTAAGCTTAGACTAACTGATACTGAAAGGGTGGCGTAATGGCACTTCGAGAATCCGGGGAAGACTATCTGGAGGCCGTCTTGGTGATCGGCCGCGAACACGGCGTGGTGCGTTCCGTGGACATCGCCGAGCATCTGGGCGTTACGAAGGCGAGCGTCTCCAAGGCGGTGTCTGCGCTGCAGGAGCATGGTTACATCGCGGTGGTACGGCGCGATGTGCAGCTTACGGAAAAGGGACGCGAGCGCGCCGAGCACGTGCTAGAGCAGCACACGTTCTTTCG
Organism: Collinsella sp. D33t1_170424_A12; assembly: GCF_015554865.1. Classification (NCBI taxonomy): domain Bacteria; kingdom Bacillati; phylum Actinomycetota; class Coriobacteriia; order Coriobacteriales; family Coriobacteriaceae; genus Collinsella; species Collinsella sp. D33t1_170424_A12. The sequence goes on from NZ_JADNJJ010000125.1 coordinate 7,648, forward strand.
CGACCTGCTGGTTGCCGCCGGCGTATCGCCGGAGCTTGCCGCCGAGGAGGCCTGCCACATGGAGCATTGCCTTTCGGACGATTCGTTTGCGCGGCTGAAGGAGTACGTGCGAGGTGCCGATCGAATGTCCGCTCCCCTTTTGTAAAGAACATATCAACACATGTAGGATAACGTGCATGTGTTACGCAAGTCGGTTATCCTTATATGAAGAGAAGCGAATGGCGACACGTCCTTGTGGGGCGCGTCGCTTTTTGCGTTTGACCGTTGCGGACGAGGGGGCGGCGTATGGTGCGCGAGACGCGCGGGCTGATGCGCGACGCATCGCGGTTTATCGTGGGATTCGGCCTGGTAAGCATGCTGATGGATGTGGTGTACGAGGGTGCTCTGAGCGTTCAAGGCCCGCTGTTGGCCTCGTTGGGCGCCAGTGCGGCTGCCGTTGGCCTCATCTCCGGATTGGGCGAGGCGACCTCGCTTGCCGGGCGCTTGGTAACAGGTCCGCTTGCCGACCGCGTGGGGCGTTATTGGCTGTTCGCCATCGTTGGCTACGCGATCACCGCCCTGGCCGTGCCCGCGATGGGCTGGGCGGGCAGCGTGGGCGCCGTGGGCGCGCTCATCGTCGTCGAGCGCCTGGGCAAGGCCGTGCGCACGCCGTCGCGCGACGCCATGCTGTCGCACGCATCGGCTGCGGTGGGGCGCGGTAAGGGTTTTGCCCTGCATGAGCTGATGGATCAGATCGGTGCCACGTTGGGACCGCTCATCGTGTCCGGCATCCTGTTCGTGACCGGCGGCGCGTACGATCGCGCGCTGGGCGTGATGATCCTTCCTGCGGCCGCTGCCATCGCGGTCCTGGCGTTCCTGCGCCATCGCAACCCCGATCCCGCGCGTTTTGAAGAGGTGGCGGCGGGGGAGGACGACGGATCGTTCGCGCGTGAGGCCAACGGCGATGCTTCGGGGGTTGCGGCCGGTAACGGCACCGCTTCCGCTGGGGATGCGCCTGCTGCGTCGGGCTTTCGCGGATTGCCTCGCCAGTTTTGGGAGTATTCGCTGTTTTGCGGGTTGTGCCTGGTGGGCGTCGCCACCTTCGCCGTGTTGTCGTTCCACATGGTGGGCGCCGGCGTGTCCGATGCGGCAGTGCCGGTGCTCTATGCCGTGGCCATGCTGGTGGACGGCGTAGCCGCGCTGGCCACGGGTTCGCTCTACGACCGCATCGGACCCAAGACGCTGCTGGCCCTGCCGGTGCTGAGCGCGTTCGTCCCGGTGTTCGCCTTCAGCGGCTCCGTACCGGTCATGATGGTCGGCGTCGTGCTGTGGGGTGCGACCACCGGCGTACAGGAATCGACTATGCGCGCTTATGTGGCGGATTTGCTCCCCACGACGATGCGCGCTACGGGATACGGGTCGTTTGCCCTGGTTACGGGTATCGGCACGATGCTCGGCGGCACCATTGCCGGGTGGCTCTACAGCAATGCGGGGGCGGGCGCCATCATCGGGTTCGCGGCGGTTGTCGAAGCCGTGGCATTCGTATCGCTGCTGCGTCAACTGCGTGCCGCCCGAGTGCGCTAGGCGGCTGCGGGCCGCGAGCGAAGCACGTCGGGCTCCCGCGATCCAGAACCCACATCGCGTGGACGACGAGCTCGATGGCCCGCAGCACGGAGCTTCAATATCCCTGCTGGTAGGGATGGAGTGCATGTCGGACGGCGGCGCGGCCCCCGCTCGGCCTTCGCGACGAGCG
>NZ_JADNJJ010000126.1:0-18028 GCF_015554865.1 Collinsella sp. D33t1_170424_A12
GTCGTGTCCCAGCGTGTTTCGGCCGTGCGCGATGCCGACCTGGTCTGCGTGATGCGCCGCGGTCGCGCGGTGGGGCTGGGTACCCACGACGAGCTGCTGCGAACATGCGAGGTCTATCGCGAGATCTGCGCGTCTCAGCTCGCGGGCGAGGAGGTGGCGTAACGTGAATCCGTATGTTTCCACCGGCTCCGTCTCTACGGTCACATCGAATATCGCCGGCGGCGACGGCCGCCGCCGGGAGGGCGGGGCGCCGCTCGATTCGCTTGCGCCCGCGACTCCGCTGGGCGCCCGGGTGATCACGCGTCGCCTGATGGGGTTCGTACGCCCCCATGCGCTGTCGTTCGTCGCCTCCTTTGCGGCGGCTGCGGCCTCGGTGGTGCTGCAGCTCGCCGTCCCGCTGCTTATAGGGCGCGCCATCGACGCCATGGTTGGTGCCGGCGGGGTGTCGTTCGAGGTGCTCGCGCCTTTGGTGGCGCAGCTTGCGGTGCTGACGCTCGCCGCCGCCGCCTTCCAGTGGGCGCAGGGGTATTGCGTGAACCGCCTGACGTATCGGTGCGTGCGGGATATGCGCATCGCGGCGAGCGATAAGATCAGCCGCATGCCCATCTCGTTTATCGATGCCCATCCGCATGGCGACCTCATCTCGCGCGTGGTCAACGACGTAGACCAGATCGGCGACGGCTTGCTGCAGGGGCTCAACCAGCTCTTCGGCGGCATCGTGACCATCGTCGGCACGCTGGCGTTCATGCTTTCGGTCTCGGTGCCCATGGCGGTGGTCGTGGTCCTTGCCACGCCCTTCTCGATTCTTGCTGCGGCCCTGATCGCGCGCGTATCCAATAAGAGCTTCGCGGACCAGCAGCGAATTCAGGGCAGGCTGGGCGCCCATATCGAGGAATATGTGGGCAGCCAGCGCCTGGTGAGCACCTTCGGGTTCGGCCCGCGCGCCCAGGAGCGCTTCGATGCGATGAACGCCGAGCTCTATACCGCGGGCGAGCATGCGCAGTTCATGGGGTCGCTGTCCAATCCGGGCACGCGCTTCATCAACAACCTGATATACGCGGCGGTAGCGGTTATGGGCTGCCTGTGCGTGGTCACGGGTGCGCCCGCGCCGCTTACGGTGGGCGGCGTGCAGGTGTTTTTGAGCTATGCCAACCAGTACACCAAGCCGTTCAACGAGATCACGAGCGTGGTCACGCAGGTGCAGACGGCCTATGCCTCGGCCCGCCGCCTGTTCGCCCTGCTCGACGCCGTCGAGGAGGCGCCCGATGCCCCGGATGCGCGCACGCTGCGCGAGGTGCGCGGCGAAGTTGATTTCGACCACGTAGGCTTCCGCTATGCGCCCGATCGCCCGCTGCTTCACGACATCTGCATCCATGCGGCCCCGGGCGCGCGCATCGCCCTGGTGGGGCCCACCGGATGCGGCAAGACCACCCTCATCAACTTGCTGCTGCGGTTCTACGATGTCCAACAGGGGCGCATCGAGCTGGACGGCGTGGACGTGGCAGACCTGGCCCGCAGCGACCTGCGGTCGCGCTTCGGCATGGTGCTGCAGGATACCTGGCTGTTCGAGGGGACGGTGCATGAGAACATCGCCTACGGACGTCCGGACGCGACGCGCGAGCAGGTGGTCGCCGCGGCCCGCAAGGCGCATGCGGACGGGTTCATCGACGCGTTGCCCCAGGGGTACGATACGGTGCTGGGCGAGGGCGGCGGCACGCTCTCGCAGGGGCAGCGGCAGCTGCTGTGCATTGCGCGCGTGCTGCTGGTAGACCCCGCCATCTTGCTGCTGGACGAGGCGACGAGCTCGATCGACACGCGCACCGAGCTGCAGGTGCAGGCGGCGTTCGACGAGCTGATGCGCGGGCGGACGAGTTTCGTGGTGGCCCATCGCCTCTCGACGATCCGCGAGGCCGACTGCATCGTGGTGATGCGCGACGGCGGCGTTGTGGAGCGCGGCACGCACGAGGAGCTTCTTGCCGCAGGCGGTTTCTACGCCGATCTGTACAAGAGCCAGTGGGAGGAGGCATAGGATACGGATGCATTGAGCGCGGCTCGGCGGACGCGTCGGTGTTCGGGGCATCGCCGTTCGATTGCGCTCGCGTAAAGGTACGTTAAGCTTGCGGCTTCGCCATTGGTTTCAAGCCGCGGGTATGGCTATAGTAAAGGGACCGTTTACGCCCTGTTATTGTCTGGCACGGCGTCGGCGCATATCGTCCGGCCGCGGCGCCCGTTGCGCCGCTCGCCACCGTAGCGCGGCCGGGGTGCCGCCCGAGTGAGGTTTCCATGGATGCTACCGTACCGTCTGTCCGCACATCGGTGCCGCTTCAACTGAAGGGCGCCCATAACGTACGCGACTTGGGCGGGTATCCGTTTACGCGCGACGACGGCACGACGGGGACCACCGCTTCGGGCGCGTTCTTGCGCTCGGGGACGCTGGGTTGGCTGCGGGCGTCGGATCGCGCCTTCCTGCGCGCCTACGGGCTGCGGCGCGTGGTGGACGTGCGCAGCAATTTCGAGCTCAAGTACTGGCCCGATCCATATGGCGAGCATCCCCAGCCCGGCGTGAGCTACACCCATATCCCCATGCTCGACCAGCTCAACTCGAGTGGCTTCCGCGGCGCGCTCCCCGCATGCATGTTCGATGTATACCGGTCGCTTCTCGATGACAGCTCCGCCAGTCTTCGCCAGGTGTTCGAGGCCCTGGATGGCGAAGGGTGCTCGCTGTTCCACTGCCGGGCGGGCAAGGACCGCACGGGCGTGATCGCCATGCTGCTGCTGGGTCTCGCCGGTGTGGACGACGTTCATATCGTGGCGGATTATGCGGTTACGCAGCGGTATATGGGCCGCGGTCTTCGGGCGCAGCGCCTGGGCGTGTCGATACTGCTGTGCAAGGAGGTGCCGAGCTGCCTGTTCGAGTCGGCGCCCGAGGAGATGGAGCGCACGCTGGAGTATTTCCACGAAACGTACGGTACGGCCCGCGCGTACCTGCGGGACGTCGCCGGCTGCTCGCCGGAGCTCCTGGACCGCATCACCGCGCGGCTGCGCGGCGATGATATGGTGGCGCGCTGGCGTTAACGCGATGTCTGGTTGGCGTATGGGGCGGGTAAAGAGTTCGCCTTTGTGTACATTCGCTGTAAAGCGCCGCGCCGCTTCGCCTGGCCCGCGCCCTTTGACAAAAAATCGATAAACGAGCGCTAGTATTGTTGGCTGCAACAATCGGGTGCGCGCACGCATGGGTCGCGTCGCGCGTGAAGCCATAGGACAGGTTGGTATGTTGGTAGCCCTCATCTCGCTCGCGGCCCTCGCGGCCACTGTTTACGCTCTCGTGCGCGCGGTGCGCACGATGGACCTCGACAAGAAAGAGGCGCGCGGTCGCTACCTGTCTGCAGGGTTGTTCCTGGTGCTTCAGGCGTTCGTGGGCGTGTATGCCGCCGTGGGTATGGTCGAGAACGATATCCTCTCGGCGCTGGTCCTAAACGCCGTGCTGAGCGCGCTGTCCCTGGCGAGCGTATGCGCTCCCCAGGTGAAGGAGCGCCTCGCAGCGTATCTGGGGCCGCAGGGCCGCTTCCCGCACCCGCTGGTCGGCGCCATCATCTTCGTGCTGCTGGGCGGTGCCTTCGCCACGCTGGCGCTCGAGGTGCCCAGCAACCATAATCTGCTATGGATGTACCCGCTGTGCCTGCTGCTCGAGTGGGGCATCGTCACCGCGCTCCTCGGCGGCCTGTTCCTCATCTTCCAGCGCCGCGCCGGCGTGCCGAGCGTGCTCGCGCTGCTGTTCTTCGTCCTGGGCCTGGCCGAGCACTTCGTGATCACCTTCAAGTCCATGCCCATCGCACCGGGCGACCTTTCGGCCCTGTCCACCGCCATGGCCGTGGCGGGCACGGGCTACTCCTACATCCTCAACCCGTTTTGCCTGTACGGCATGGCGTTCGCCGCGCTTGCCGTCTATACGCTGCGCCTGGCCGCGCTCATCGCGCCGAGGAACCAGGGCGACAAGCGGGCCCTCGTCGTCAACCTGCTAGCGGGCGCGCTGTGCATCGCGGGCGTGGGCGCGCACGTGACGATGGTCGACTACTACAACCAGCTCAATATCCAGGTATACACCTGGCGCCCGCTTGAGAGCTATTACCGCCAGGGCTTCCTGCCCAGCTTCATTTCCGGCGCGCAGACCATCAAGCCGCCGGTGCCCGAGGGCTACAGCATCGGCACGGCCAAGGACCTTATGGCCGAGTACGCCGAGGAATACGACGCCGCCGAGGGCGCGAGCATCGAGCGCCAGCAGGCCTCCGCGCAGTTCGACGAGAAGAAGCCCGCGATCGTCACCATCATGAACGAGACGTTCGCAGACCTTTCCATCTACCAGAACCTGCATGCCGGCTACGAGGGGCCGCAGCTCTACAAGAACATCCCCGATGCTCTGCAGCGTGGCATCCTGTACGTGTCGGCATACGGCGGTGGCACCTGCAACACCGAGTTCGAGTACCTTACCGGCAACTCCATGGCGTTTTTGGGCTCGGGTACCTACCCGTACACCATCTACGACCTGGCGCGCACCGAATCGCTGCCCAAGCAGTTCCGCGACCTGGGCTACAAGACGACGGCGATCCATCCCAATCACGGTACCAACTGGAACCGCGAGAACGTGTATAAGACGCTGGGATTCGACCAGTTCCTCACCATCAAGGATTTCCAGGATGCCGAGAAGCTGCGCGGCATGGTGACGGATGCCGCCACCTATGATGCGATCCTCGAGATGCTTGAGTCCGATGAGTCCCCGCAGTTCATCTTCGACGTGACCATGCAGAACCACTCCGGCTACGAGACGGGGCTCGTTCCCTTCGACAAGCAGGTGGATTACCCTATCGATGGCATGAGCGACCCCGAGGTCAACGAGTACCTGGCCCTGATCGAGGAGTCCGATCGGGCGCTGAAGGACTTCCTGGCGGCACTGCGCAAGCTCGACCGCGAGGTCATCGTGGTCTTCTTCGGCGATCACCAGCCGTTCTTCCCCGATAGGTTCAACGAGCAGTGGTTCCCGGGCGAAGACGAGGCCGCGCACGCCGAGCGCCTGTGGCAGACCGACTACATCATCTGGGCCAACTACGACGTGGCCGGCCGCGATCAGGAGAGTTCGGTAGACGACCTCTCTACGAATTTTCTGGGCAGCGCTATGATGAATCTGGTGGGCGCGCCCATGACCGCATGGGAGAAGGCGCACGTCATGTTGAGGCGCGATCTTCCCGCGCTCAATGCGACGGGCTTCGAGGATAAGAGCCTGCGCTGGTATCTGTCGAGCGCCGCCACCGCGCCCGAGGACTATCCGAAGGGAAGCCCGGCCGCCGAGGCCATCACGGCGCGCGAGAACCTGGCTAAGATGCAGTACTTCATGATGTTCCGCGACGGCAAGGATATCTACACCAAGGTGTTCCAGAGCGCGGCGAACGAGACCGATCCCAACCTCGCACCCGGTACCACGAAGATCAAGTAACACGCCGACGCGCGTACACGGCTGTAAGCCCTCCTGCGGTAAGATGCATACACGTATCCATCGACGCAGGAGGGCTTTTCTTATGGCAAGCGACATGACGACCGGCGAATGTGCGTGGCAGCACGATGTGCTGGATGTGATCGACGCGCGCTCATCGACGCGCAAGTTCGCCGAGGTGGAGGTGACCGACGAGCAGCGCCAAGCGGTGCTGCATGCAGCGAGCCGCGCGCCGTCGGCGGGCGCGATGATGATGTATTCGATCATCGATATTCGCCAGCAAGAGACGCTGGATCGCCTTTCGGTGCTTTGCGACAACCAGCCGTTTATCGCCAAAGCGCCGTGGGCGCTGGTGTTCGTGGTGGATTATTGCAAGTGGATCGACCTGTTTGAGCACGTAGGTTGCTTGAGCGAGGAGTTCGCTGCCGAGCATGGCTGCGAGCCGCGCTCGACCTGCGGACTGGGCGACCTGGCCATCGCGGCGCAGGATGCGATCATAGCGGCGCAAAACGCCGTGATCGCAGCGGAGGCCGTGGGGCTGGGAAGCTGCTATATCGGCGATATCGTCGAGAGTGCCGAGGAGGTGGCCGAGCTGCTCGGCCTGCCCGCGCACACCATCCCGCTATCCATGGTGGTGCTCGGCGTGCCGCATAAGGAGCGCCCGGCTACGCCGCATCCCGTTGAGAACCTTGTGATGTTCGAGCGCTATCGCCGTGCGGATGCCGCAACGATGGACGCCCAGGTGGCGGAGATGGATGCGATGTTCAGGCCCCATGCCACCGAGGCCGGCGCCCGTGTGACTGATATCTACACGCGCAAGCATACGAGTGCGTTCATGGCCGAGATGAACCGCTCGATGGAGTGCTGGCTGAGGAATTGGCGCGGCGAGGGGCTGAACGCCGACGCCTAGGCGTGCGCACCGCATCCGCGGTCCGAAAACAAGGCCCGAAACGAACGAAGGCTCCCTGCATGATCGCAGGGAGCCTTCGTCTTGCAGGCTGAAAGCCAGGCCGGTGCGCAGCCTTACGGGCGTGCGTCGGGGTCGATGCGCGTCATGCGGTCGACTTCCTTGAACTTGGTGAACAGAGGAACGTACTCGTAGAACACGCTCGAGCTCTCCAGACCGAACCAGCGCGCCGGCGAGCCGGCGAAGCGGCGAATCGTGTACTTCAGCGCGATGGCCGAGCGCTCGCGGCTGTCGACGTCGCTCTCGGGGGCGAGCATCTTGCGCAGCATGCAGAAGCGGAACGAGCCGATGGGGCCGGGCTGCTTATAGACGGAGTACTCGTGGGTCTGCGGCGGCAGCTCGCCGGAGGCCGAAAGGTCCGAGACCACCTGGCGCAGGTAGGCGTTCACGCGCTGGTTGATCTTATAGCCCAGGTACAGGTGCACGCGGAAGACGTAGTCGGTGCCGAAGGTCTCGACCGAGTACGAGAGCGTGTGCGGCTCGTCCATGACCTCGACGTTGAGGAACCAGTAGGCGCGGGCGCGCTTGGGATGCTTGTCCAGAATCGAGTAGAGGATGTCGCGATCCAGGTAGTTGGTGTTGGCCACGTTGGTGAGGTACACCAGGTTGTCGCTCATGAGCTCGTAGGTCTCGTCGTCGCGCAGGCGGCCGAGCTGGTCCAGGTAGTTGCGGATGGGCAGCAGGGTTGCCTGGCGGCGCTCGACGGCGGTGCCGTTGTACCAACTCACCATGATGCCCATGATGAGGGCGGCCATGAGGATGGTGAAGTAGCCGCCGTGGAAGAACTTCGTGAGCGAGGACACGAAGAAGAAGCCCTCGAGTGCTACGAAGAAGATCACGAAGATCCATGCGGCAATGCGGCGCTTGCGCACGTTATGCAGGAAGAAGAAGAGCAGCACGGAGGTGCAGATCATCGTGATGGTGATGGCCAGGCCGTACGCGGCCTCCATGTGCGCGGAGGACTGGAACAGCAACACGACCGCGATGCAGCCGACCCACATGACGTTGTTGACCATGGGGATGTAGAGCTGGCCCTTGGTCTCGGCGGGGTAGAACACCTGCATGTGCGGCATGAGGTCCAGGCGGCTGGCTTCGGAGACCAGCGAGAACGCGCCGGTTACCAGCGCCTGCGAGGCGATGATGGCGGCGGCGGTGGACAGGCCGACGGCGAACGGGCGCATGCCCTCGCCGAGCATCTGGAAGAACGGGTTGAGGTCCTGGATGGCGGCGAGCTCGGGGTTGCCGGCGTTGGCCAGCAGCCAGGCGCCCTGGCCCAGGTAGGAGAGCAGCAGGCAGGTCTTCACGAACGGCCAGGTTGCGTAGATGTTGCCCTTGCCCACGTGACCCATATCGGAGTAGAGGGCTTCGGCGCCGGTGGTGGCGAGGAAGCAGCTGCCGAGGATCATGATGCCGGCATGGTTGTTGGGCGACAGCAGGAAGCTGAGGCCGCGCAGGGGGTTGAAGGCCAGCAGGATGGCCGGGTTGCCCAGCACGTAGACCAGGCCGTTGGCGCCCAGGAAGAGGAACCAGAAGGTCATGACCGGTCCGAAGGCGCGGCCGATCTTGCTGGTACCGGCTCGCTGGACGGCGAACAGCAGGCTTACGATGATAAGCGTGATGATGACCACGTTGGTCTGCCCGTCGCCGATGAGCGCGTGCATGGCGGGGATGGTGCGCAGGCCCTCGACCGCGGTGGTGATGGTGACCGCCGGGGTGAGGATGCCATCGGCGAGCAGGGCCGAGCCGCCGAGCATGGCGGGTATGATGAGCCACTTGCCGTATTTGCGCACGATGCTGTACAGGGCGAAGATGCCGCCCTCGCCGTGGTTGCCGGCCTTGAGCGACACCAGCACGTACTTGACGGTGGTGAGCAGGGTGACGGTCCAGATGACCAGCGACAGGGCTCCGAGGATGAATTCCTCGGTCACCTGCATGATGCCGCCCTGGCCTGCCAGCAGCGCCTTGGTCACGTACATGGGCGAGGTTCCGATGTCGCCGTAGACGACGCCCAGCGTGACGAGCATGGCGGCGAGGCTGACCGGGATGTTGTGGCCCTTGTCGCCGTCACTTGTATCGGGCTTGGAGTTCTTCGCGGACTTCCGCTTGAGTTTGCGCTCGTTGGACGGGCGCTGAGCGGCGGTATCTTCGCTGCTCATATGCTCCGGAGAATCGGAGACGGTCGTTTGCGTCATCGGTTCTGTGCTCCTTGATGAAACGGGCCCCGGCGCGGCTGCGCGAGGCGAACAAATGCCAAGGTGACCGCCTTGGTGGCTCGCAATTATAGCCTTAATGGACAGCATATGCCATGCCCCCTCTACCTGCAAGAAAGGGCTGTGAAAAGCCTCCCGTCCCGAGGAGCGGGCGCGGGAGGCTCGTGTGGGGGGTGCGACTGTCCGCGGTGCGCGGGAACGCTTACGGCAGCGGGTCGAGGCCGGCGCGCTCCATGGCCTCCTCGACGGTGTAGCGCTTGACGAGGTAGCAGCGGTGGATGCGCGGGTTGCGGGCGAAGTCCTCGGGAATGGTCTGCGCGGTGATGTCGGTGAGGATCACGCCGGCTCGGGCCAGCTTCTCGGTATCCGGCTTGAACGTGCGCAGGTTGCACGAGAAGATGGCCTCGCCCTCGCGGGTGAGCAGGCGCGACAGGCCGATGATGAGCTCGGCGTGGTCGCGCTGCACGTCGAAGGTGCGCGAGCCCATCTTGGTGGAGTTGGAGAACGTGGGCGGGTCGCAGAAGATCAGGTCCCAGCGGTTGCGCGTGAGGCGCTGCTCGGCGATCCAGCGGCGCACGTCGGCGCGCACGAACTCGTGGTTCCTGCCGCTGAAGCCGTTCTGCTGCATGTTGCGTTCGGCCCAGGCGAGGTAGGTGTTGGAGAGGTCGACGGTCACCGTCTCCTCTGCGCCTCCGTCGGCCGCGTAGCACGTGGCCGTGCCCGTATAGGCGAAGAGGTTGAGGAAGCGCCGACAGCCGCGGGCATGCTCGCGTACCAGGCCGCGCGTCACGCGGTGGTCGAGGAAGATGCCGGTATCGAGGTAGTCGTCGAAGTTGACGGCGAAGGTGAGCCCGCCCTCCTGGATGAGGGGGAGACGTCGCTCGATGTCCGCATCGCCCGTCGTGCCGTTGCGCACGCCCTGCGAGAACGCGGAGCGGCCGGCGTTGGCGTACTGCGAGCCGCCGCGCGAGCGCGTGCGCGCGCGGGCGTGGACGCAATCGGGCGACACGTCGAGGATCTGGGGCGCGAGCGCCAGGATATCGAGGAAGCGCGCCTGGGCGACCGCGGGGTCGATGCTCTTGGGCGCGGCGTATTCGGCGATGACGAGCCAGCGGCCCGGCGTCTCGTCGGTGCCCTGGTACAGATCGATGGCGGCCGCGTAGTCGGGCAGGTCGGCATCGTAGACGCGGTAGCAGGTGACGCCGGTGCGCTGGGCCCATTTGCGGCGCAGGCGCGCGACCTTCTTCAGGCGAGCGGCGAATTGCTCCGAGCCGGGCGACAGCACCGGCACCAGGCGGCCGTCGCCCAGGTCGACGGTGTGCGCGGTATCGCTCGTCGCGACGGCGTCCTGCAGGGCCGAGCCGTCGAAGACGAGGATGGCGGCGTCTTCATTGTTGGGCTTTACCTCGATCTGGACGGCGGGGTCGGTTCCCAGGCCGCGTGCGAAGAGGCTGTCGCGCGAGAGCACGGCAAGCCGCGCGGGCGCCGCGGCGTCGCGCAGGCCGCTGGCGAGCGCGAGGAGCGCGGCGGTCTGCGTGAAGGGCACCTCGGTGGCGTCGGCAACGGCGATGCGGGCGCCGGTCGCGTTGGCCGGCACGGCCTTCAGCATGGCGTCGACGTCGGCGGGGACGAAGGTCGTCTTTCCGCCGAAGCCCGCCTGCTTGAGGACGCGGCCGGCGTATGCGCGCGCGAGCGGGCTGAGGTCGGTCGCCACGACGGAGGCGGCGCGGGAGCGGCCTGCGGCGGCGCGTTCGTCGGCGTCATCGATCAGCTCGTTCCAGGCGTCGGCGTCATGGCGTTGCCAGCCTTCGAACCCCCAGTGCGAGCGAAGCAGGCCGGGCGCGCGGTCGTGGAGCATGTTGAGGGCCTCGAGCTCGAGGCCGCCGCCCGCGCAGGAGAGGTCGAGCAGGGCGGGCATGCCGGCCCCGGCCTCATCGGCTGACGCCTCGCGCACGGCCTCGCCCCAGCCGGCCTGCTCGAGCATGAGGGCGGCGTAGTCGGGGCGCAGCACGTGGGTGGGCGCGCCGGGCTTGGTGGCCTCGCGCGGGAGGCGCTTGAAGAGCGGATCGCCCGAGAGGTCGAGATGGATGCTGGCGCGGTCGTTGCGGATGGAGAGCGCGATGCGTGCGTCGGGGTGCTCGGTGTCCACGTCGGCGCGGCTGCCGGCCTCGTCGGCCAGGCGGTCGCAGATGGCGTCCTTCACGCAGAGCGCCGAGTAATGGGTGTTGCGCAGCTCGCGATTGGTGCCGCGCGCGGTTACGGCGATGCTCGCCCCGCGGCGCAGGAGCTCTTCCCAGGGCATGCGGTACACGCCGTCGTAGAGGGCGTTGGCGTCCCAGCAATCGAAGCGCCCCAGCACGACGAAGACGCGGCTGGCCAGGCGGCTCCACAGGCAGGCGCGATACGCATCGCGCACGGTGCCGGTAAAGGTGACGCGGCCCTTTAGGCGGCGCGTCTTGCGAAGGCCGATGCGCTGCAGCTCGGCGTCGAGCGCCGCCTCGAAGCCCTCGGGGCAGCTGGCGTAGAACTCCAGGTAGGTTCCGGTGAGTGCCGCCGTAGTGGCGCTGTTCATGGTGCCGCCTTTCTTGATGGCGCCGCGGAGATGCTGCTCGCGGCACGTACGTATTCAAACCGTCATTATCGCATAGCGCCACGCGGCAGCGGGCCCCTTCCTCAGAGGGTTTTGATGTAGAAAAGGCAGCTAACGCGGCCATCCAGCCGAATTAGCTGCCTTGAGGTGCATGAAGGCCCCCATGACGAGGGGCGGGCCCGACCCGTTCTCGCGCGAAGCGCGCGCCTACTCCAGCTCGAACGCTCCCGTGTAGAGCTGGTAGTAGTACCCGTGCTTGGCGATGAGCTCGTCGTGCGTTCCGCGCTCGATCACGCGCCCGTGGTCCAGGCAGATGATCACATCGGAGTTGCGCACGGTGCTCAGGCGGTGCGCGATCACGAAGGTGGTGCGACCCTGCATGAGGGCGTCCATGCCGCGCTGGACGATCTCCTCGGTGCGGGTGTCGATGCTCGATGTGGCTTCATCCAAGATCATGGCGGGCGGATCGGCCACGGCTGCGCGTGCGATGGAGAGCAGCTGGCGCTGTCCCTGGCTGAGCTGGGAGCCGTTGCCGGTGAGCATGGTGGCGTAGCCCTCCGGCAGGCGCGAGATGAAGTCGTGCGCGCCGGCGAGCTTGGCCGCCTTGATGCATTCCTCGTCCGTCGCATCCAGCTTGCCGTAGCGGATGTTGTCCATCACGGTGCCGGTGAACAGGTTGACGTCTTGCAGCACGACGCCCAGCGAACGGCGTAGGTCGGCCTTGCAGATCTTGTTCACGTTGATGCCGTCGTAGCGGATCTTGCCGTCGGCGATGTCGTAGAAGCGGTTGATGAGGTTGGTGATGGTGGTCTTTCCGGCGCCCGTGGCGCCCACGAACGCTACTTTCTGGCCGGGCTTCGCATAGACCGAGACATCGTGCAGCACCTCGTGGTCGGGCGTGTAGCCGAAGTCGACGCCCGTCAGGCGCACGTCGCCGCGCAGCGGAACATAGCTCACGGTGCCGTCCGCGCGGTGCGGATGCTTCCAGGCCCACAGGCCGGTGCGCTCGTCGGCCTCTTCCAGCTCCCAGGTCTCGGGGTTCACGCGGGCGTTTACCAGCGTGACGTAGCCATCGTCGGCCTCGGGCTCCTGGTCCAGCAGGTCGAAGATGCGCTGCGCGCCCGCAAGGCCCATGACCACGGCGTTGATCTGTTGCGAGACTTGGCCGATCTGGCCGCAGAACTGCTTGGTCATGTTGAGGAACGGCACCACCACGGCGATGGAGAGCGGCATGCCCGACAGCGAGAAGTTGGGCACCTCGAGCGCCAGGAACACGCCGCCCGCGAGCGCGACCACCACGTAGATGAGGTTGCCCAGGTTCATGAGGACCGGCATGAGGATGTTGGCGTACATGTTCGCCTTCTGCGAGACCTCGAAGAGCTTCTCGTTGCGCGCGTCGAAATCGGCCTCGGCGGCGGCTTCGTGGCAGAAGGCCTTGACGACCTTCTGCCCGTTCATGACCTCTTCGATATGACCCTCCACGACGCCGAGCTCGCGCTGCTGCGCGATGAAGAAGCGCGCGGAATTGGAGCCGAGCATCTTGGTGAGAAACACCATGCAGACGATGCCGGTGATGATGACCAGGCACATCCATACCGAGAAGTACAGCATGATGAAGAGGACCGTGCCCAGCACGATGACGGTTTGCAGCAGGTTGGGCAGGGACTGCGAGATCATCTGGCGCAGGGTGTCGATATCGTTGGTGAAATGCGACATGATGTCGCCGCGCTGGTTGGTGTCGAAATAGCGGATGGGCAGGTCCTGCATGCGGTTGAACATCTTCTCGCGGAGCTTTTCCAGCGAGCCCTGGGTGATGGTCGCCATGTTGCGGTTCCAGAACAGGGAGATGAGGTTGCCGGCGACATAGATGGCGCCCAAGGTGAGCACGAGCTGCAAGATCTTGGGCTGGGCCGCGGACCAATCGCCCGTCTGCCACGAGGTCGAGATGATCTCGAGGGCGCTTTGCAGGAACAGCGCGCCGATGGAATTGATGAGGCCGCACACGAGGACGCCCACCATGACCAGCGGCAAGAGCACCGGGTAGAACGAGAACAGCAGCTTGACCAGGCGGATGAGCGTGGATGACTTGCGCGCCGGCGCGCCGGCTGCGGGCTTACTCATGTGCCTCGCCTCCCTTCGGGGCGGATTCGTCGGTTGCGGTGAGAGGGGCGGAGGCCCGCTCGAGGTCGCGGACGGCGGCCGCCGCGGCTTCGTCGACGAGCTCGGCCTCTTCGCTCATCTTGTTCTGCGACGTGAAGGTCTCGCGGTAGATCTCGGAGGTTTCCAGCAGCTCTTCGTGGGTGCCCATGGCGGCGATGCGGCCGCCCTCCATCACGATGATGCGGTCGGCGTCGGATACGCTCGATACGCGTTGGGCGATGATGAGCTTGGTGGTATCGGGTAGGTAGCTGGCAAGGCCCGCGCGGATCTTGGCGTCGGTCTTGGTGTCGACGGCGCTGGTGGAGTCGTCCAAGATCAAGATCTTGGGGCGGCGCAGCAGGGCGCGCGCGATGCAGAGGCGCTGCTTCTGGCCGCCGGACACGTTGGAGCCGCCCTGCTCGATCCACGTGTCGTAGCCCTTCGGGAAGCCGTCGATGAATTCGTCGGCGCAGGCGAGGCGGGCCGCCTCGCGCACCTCGGCATCGGTGGCGTTCGCATCCCCCCAGCGCAGGTTGTCAGCGATGGTACCGCTGAACAGCACGTTTTTCTGAAGCACCATGGCAACCTGATGGCGCAGCGCGTCCAGGTCGTAATCGCGCACGTCGACGCCGCCCACGCGCACGGTGCCCTCGGTTGCGTCGTACAGGCGGGCGATCAGGTTGACCAGCGTGGATTTGGCCGAGCCCGTGCCGCCGATGATGCCGACGGTCTCGCCGCTTTTGATGTGCAGGTCGATGCCGTCGAGCGCCTGGCGCTCGGCGCGGGCGGAGTACTTGAAGCTCACGTGGTCGAAATCGATGGAGCCGTCGGCCACCGTGCTTACGGGTTCGTCCGGGTTGACGATGGTGGACTGCGCCTGCAGCACCTCGCAGATGCGGCGCGCGCTTTCCTCGGCCATGGTCACCATGACGAAGATCATGGAGAGCTGCATGAGGCTCATGAGGATCTGGAAGCCGTAGGTGAAGGTGGAGGAGAGCTGGCCCACGTCGAACGCGGCCGCCTGGCTGGTGATGATGAGCTTGGAACCCAGGTAGATGATCACGACGAAGGCGCCGTTGACGCAGAAGTTCATCAGCGGGTTGTTGAAGGCGAGCAGCTTCTCGGCGCGGGTGAAGTCGGCGCACACGTCCTGCGCCGCGCGTGCGAACTTCTGCTTCTCGTAGTCTTCGCGCACGTAGCTCTTTACCACGCGCATGCCGGTGACGTTTTCCTCGACCGATTCGTTGAGCGCGTCATACTTATGGAACACGCGGGTGAAGATGGGCGTCACCTTGTGGATGATGAGTCCCAGGCCGATGCCCAGGATCGGGATCATAGCCAGGTAGACGAAGGACACGGCGCCGCCCATGGCGTAAGCCATCGCGAACGCGAACACGAGCACCAGCGGGGCGCGCACGGCGATGCGGATGATGAGCATGAATGCCTGCTGCACGTTGGTGATGTCGGTGGTGAGGCGCGTGACCAGCGACGAGCTGGAGAACGCATCGATGTTGGTAAACGAGAAGGTCTGGATCTTGTAGAAGAGGTCGTGGCGCAGGTTCTTGGCGAAGCCGCAGCTCGCGTGGCTGCACGTGATGCCTGCAGCGGCGCCGAAGAACAGCGAGACCAGGGCGAGCGCAACGAGCACGCCGGCGGTGGGCAGGATGTCCGCCACGGCCGCGCCGTCCTTGATGGTGTCGATGAGGTTGGCGGTCACGAAGGGGATGGCCATCTCGCACGCAACTTCGCACAAAACGAGCAGCGGCGTTGCGAGGGTGGGTTTGAGGTAGTCGCGAATCGAGGCGACGAGTGTTTTAACCATCGAGCCCCTCCCAGTGCGCGCGGACGCGCTCGAGCAGGCCGGCGAGCGTTTCCTGCTCTTCGGGGGTGAGCGTGGAGAATGCGTTGGAGCGGAAGCGCTGACGGATCTCGGCCTCCTGGCGCGCCGCCTCGGCGCCCGCTTCGGTGAGCGTGACCGTGAGCTGACGGCGGTCCTGCTGGCCGCGCGTCCGGTAGATGAGGCCGGCGGTTTCGAGCTTGGAGAGGATCTCGGACAGGGAGCCCGGCTTGAGCTCGAAGAACATGCCGAGTTCCTGCTGGGACAGGGTGCCCCCGTTTTTCTCGAGCAGGCAGAGGATGGGCGCGCGTCCGGACCGGCCGCCGCGGTTGAAGTGCATGAAGTGGCCGCAGAAGCCCAGGCAGGACAGGATGCGGGATGCACGGGCGATCACCGGGTCGTCGACGGCGTCGGGGGCCTCGGGAAGATCGATGAATTTACGGGCGCTCTTGGCCGACGTCTCTTTCGCGGGCGCGGGCGTCGCGGCATTGTTCTGCGCGGCTGCGTCGGGGGCGTTCGCGGGTGGATGCGTGCTGGTGGGCGTAGCATTGCATTTGAATTCTGGGCCGTTCACAGAACTCTCCTTTCCCTTGGAGTATAGGGAAAGTATAATAGCCCGCTTTAATACTATGGGTACCGAAATAATAATGATGCAATGAAATTTACGAACGGGCCCCCGTTTCTGCTATCCCAGCGCCGTGCAGAGCGCGAATACGAGCGTCGCGATAACCGTGCCCAGGCTCGTGGGCGCCATGAAGCGGTCGAGTGCGGCGTGGTCGGGCTCGTGGATAACGTCGACGAGCGTCGATAACAGCGGTTGGAAGCCGACGCTCAGGGCCGCCGCGCGCACGAGCGTGCCGAGCGAAACCCCGCGTGCCATGAAGAGCGCTGCTAAGAAGAGGACGAGCGATACGCAGATCAAGATGGCATGGTAGATGCGCATGGCGGTTTCGCCCGAGATGCCATGACCGCGCTCGCCCAGGCCGTACAGGGCGGCGGCCACCGTTCGCTTGCCCTTTGCTGCGTCGTCGAGCGAGTCGCGCATGTTGTTGATATTCATCACGGCGGCTACGGGCAGCCCCAGCGCGATGCCGGCGACGAGCGCGGCTGGATCGAATGCGTGCGTGTAGAGGAAGGTGCCGCCGCATACGGCCACGATGCCGAAGAACAGGAAGCTGACGGCGTCGCCAAGGCCGGCGTAGCCGTAGGGGCGCGGGCCCACCGTGTACAGGATCGCCGCGGCGATGGCGGCGACGCCAAGCGCGATGAAGGCGGCGATCGCGGTTACGATGCCGCAGCGGGGCGGGTCGCCGTGGCAGAGCGCGGTGCAGACCAGCGCGCAGCCCAAGATGAAGGTGATGGCGCTCAAGCCGATGAGGGCGCGCTTCATCTGCGCGGGCGTGATGATGCCCCGCTGCATGCCCCGCCGCGGCCCCACGCGCGTGGCATCGTCCAGGCCGTGGGAAAGGTCTCCGAGATCGTCGGCGAAATTCGCGATAACCTGCAGCAAGATGGATACGACGAGCATGAGGACGAGCGTTTGCCAGCGGAAATGCCCGCGTGCGGCCGCGAGTCCCGCCGCCGCGAACGACCCCGAGGCGGCGAGCGGCAGGGTGCGCGGCCGCACCGCTTCGATCCAGGCCGAGCGCGTCTCACCTGATTGCGCTTTATGCGAGATGGACGGATTCGATGTTTTCATGACCGGGCTCCTTATTTGGAAACGGGCCGTCATTGTATGGCGCCGCTCGGGGGCGCGGGCAACCATCGGTGACACCCCGTCCCGCGCGCTCGCCCATGGTTTCGGGTGGTATAACTAGAACAGGGAAAGAGCGCGGACCCCGCTCGTTCGGGGCGACGGTCCGCTTATGCCACCGCGCATCGACGGCCTCGCCCGCATCGGCGGGCAGACGTGGGGCGCACGGGGAGAGGAAGCAAGATGGCTCAGACGGTTACCATTCAAAAAGACGGCGTCGTCGCGCGTATCGATGCCCAGGGGGCGCAGCTGCGCGGCTTGGCAAAGGACGGGCGCGAGTACCTCTGGCAATCCGATCCCGCATGGTGGGGCAAGAGCTCGCCGGTGCTGTTTCCCGTGGTGGGTGCGGCCGGCAGGGGTCCGGTCGAGTCTGCTGCCGGTGTGTGCGCCCTGGGCAAGCACGGCTTCGCGCGCGATATGGAGCACGCGGTAAAGGAGGTTGCCGACGACGGCTCGTCGGTCACCTTCGAGCTGGTGGATACCGAGGAGACCCGCGCGGCGTATCCGTATGGCTTCGTCCTCAACATGACCTATGCCATCACCGGCCCGTCTACGCTTACGCAGACCTTCGCGGTTACCAACACCGGTGACGCGCCCATGCCGTTCTCGGTGGGCGGCCATCCTGCGTTCAACGTGCCCGCCCCCGGCGCCGAGGGCGAGGCGTTCGACGATTACGAGCTGCGCTTTACCCGTCGGTGGACGGCCGATTCGCCCACCATGGTCGACGGCGGCATGCTTACCTACGAGAACACGTTCCGCTCGCTTGACGACGCCGACGTCCTGCCCATCACGCGCGAGCTGTTCGACTGCGATACCGTGGTGCTCTCCGATGTGCCCGATAACACGATCGACCTGGTGAGCCGGAAGTCCGGCCACGGCGTGCGCGTATCGTTTGACGGCTTCAAGTTCGTGGGAATCTGGTCGGCCCAGCCCGATGCGCCCTTCGTGGCGGTCGAGCCCTGGACGGGCCATGCCGCGCTCGCGGAGGAGGACGACGTTCTCGAGCATCGCGACAACGTGACCATCCTGGCTCCGGGTGAGACCGAT